>JBFLKV010000203.1:0-3267 GCA_040883365.1 Eubacteriales bacterium | reverse complement strand
TTTTCGATGCCTTTATCAAGTAAATCGTTTTTATCGATATAATATTGCTTATTTGAAAAATCAAACACCTTCGCTTTGCCCATCAGCTGCTTTTCGTCCAGCTCTTCAATCTTTTTGCCGTCTTCAAAAAAATGATAAGGCGCGTCGATATGTGTTCCCGTATGTGCGCATAGGCTAAGCTCGTTTAGATTAACGATATCTCCGTTTTTAATAGACATCACTTTTTCCACCGTACAAGGTGTGTCTGTCGGGTACACCAGCATACGATGCGTGATGGGTAATGTAATATCCAAGTATTCTTTCATGTTGTTTTTCCCTTCGTTTAGACAAAAAGGCGGGAGTTTTCACCCCCGCCTTGTTAGTTATTCTATCGGACTACAGCTGAACCGTCCAGCCGTACTTATCTTCTCTTGTGCCATACTGAATGCCGGTCAGCTCTTCATAGAGCTCTTGGGTGAGTTTCCCCATCTCGCCGTTGTTGACGACGATTTTTTTATCCTTCCATGTCAGCTCGCCCACACTGGAGATGATGGCCGCGGTGCCCGTACCAAAGATTTCTTCCAAGCTTCCGTCTAGGCTGGCTTTGTACAGTTCGTCAATGGCCACAGGTTCCTCGTGAACCTTAAAGCCTCTGTCTTTTGCCATCCGAATCGCCGAATCCCGCGTGATGCCGGGCAGAACCGATCCGGTAAGCGGGGGCGTATAAACTTCCCCGTTGATTTTAAACATGATGTTCATCGAGCCGACTTCTTCTACAAAGCGGTGTTCGTGCGCATCCAACCACATAACCTGTGCAAAGCCTTTATCGGTAGCATTATCGCCCGCCAGAATACTGGCCGCATAGTTGCCGCCCGCTTTGACATGACCGACGCCGCCTTTGACTGCGCGAACATATTCGTCCTCAACGTAGATCTTAACCGGCTTAACGCCGTTTTTGTAATAAAAACCACTGGGCGAAAGGATGATAAAGAAGTAATACTTCTCAGAAGCATGCACGCCGAGGTAAGGGTCCACCGCCATAAGGCTGGGGCGAACATACAATGATGTGCCTTCCCATTGGGGTATCCAGTCCTTTTCCACTCGAATCAGTTCGTACATGGCTTCCAGCACAAACTTTTCGTCAAATTCGGGCATACACATACGTTTTGCCGAGCTTTGCATTCTCTTAAAATTGTCCCACGGACGGAACATACGCACCCCTTTGTAAGCCTTAAGCCCCTCAAAGATGGTTTGTGCGTAATGAAAAACTGCAGCAGCCGGAGAAAGTGTAAAATCTTCGAACGGCTTGACGACCGCATTGTGCCAACCTTTTTCTGCACTGTGTTCCATCAAAAACATATGGTCAGTGAAAATGTGTCCAAAGCCCAACTCGTTTTCGCTTTTTGGTTTCTGCTTCAGCGTTTTTGATAATCTGATCTCAAGCTGTTCCAATGTACTTTCCTCCTTGTTATATTTTATATTCTCAATATTATATTTCTATCCATATAGACAAGTCAAGGTTTATGTTGGTATTATACCCTTTAGAGCAAAAAAGATTGACATAAACCCACGAATGTATTATTATACTATCGTATTAGCAATTTACTACGCTAAATTATCAGTAAAGCAGGTGAACTTGAATTGACCCGAAACAAAAAACAGCTACCCAGCGGTGTGGAGGACATTCTGCCGCAGGAATGCTATTTAAAACGAAATATCGAAGCGGATTTGCGGCAAACGTTTGCACGCACAGGCTATGACGAAGTCAGCACCCCTTCCTATGAATATTATGATGTGTTTTCCAGCGGTGCGGGCTCCTATTTGCAGGAAAAAGTCATTAAGTTTTTTGACGCCAGCGGCGCTATCTTGGCCCTTAGGCCAGATTTGACCATCCCCATCGCGCGTATGGCGGCTTCCAAACTGATGGAAGATGACTCACCCAAGCGTCTTTTCTATTTGGAAAACTCTTTTCGTGCGGAAGAGCCCGCGGTAGGCAAAAGCTCCGAGTTCTTTCAGGCGGGGATTGAGTTGATTGGTGATGCTAGCATCGGCGCGGACGCCGAGGTGATTGCCGTCGCGGTTGAGGCACTTTTGGCCTCTGGACTTTCAGATTTTAAAATCGAACTCGGACAAGTCGGGTTCTTTAAAGGTCTAATTGCAGATTATGATCTAAGCGATGATTTAATCGACCAAATCCGTCACCAGATTGACTGCAAAAACGAATATGAATTGGCACAATTGTTGGACGGTGCCGGTGTGGATGCCGCGCTTAAGAACAACCTCATCGCGCTTTTGCAGCTATTTGGCGAAGCGGATGTCTTTGATAAAGCCAAAGCATTGACGAATAACACGGCCTGCGTCGCCGCGGTAGAAAACCTATTATCGGTCTATCAACTGCTTTGCGACTTTGGTCTTGCCGAATACATCACCATCGACTTTGGCATTTTGCAGGATCTTTCCTATTACACGGGCATTGTCTTTCGCGGCATCACCGAAAAGATGGGTTTCCCCATCCTCACCGGCGGGCGTTACGACAACCTTTTAGCCGACTTTGGCAAAGATGCCTCTGCCACCGGTTTTGCCCTGTATCTTAAGCGCCTGATGATTGCGCTGGAACGGCAAGGCAAGCTCTCCGGGTTCTATACCACCGACGCGGTGGTGTCCTGCGACGAAGCTTCTGCGGCGGCGGCTTATGCTTATGTCAAAGAAGAAAGGGTTAAAGGGACGCGCGTGCTCTTTCGCGCTGGGTTGAATCGCAGTGCACTGGAAGGCTTAAAGAAAGACAAACAAGCCAAAAAAGCAATTTGTTTTATCGACAATAAAAAGGTAGAATACTAATGGAACAAAATATGAACGATGCAAAACTCACCATCGCGCTGGCCAAAGGACGGCTGGCCACAGATACCATCAAGATTTTAGAAGCGGCAGATATGGACTGCTCTTGCCTAAACGATGATTCACGGAAGCTGGTTTTGACCGACGAAAAAAGCGGCATCCGCTTTATTATGGTCAAACCCACCGACGTGCCCGTTTATGTCGATCACGGCGTGGCGGATATCGGCGTGGCAGGCAAAGACACTTTGCTGGAAGCGGATTTATCCGTCTATGAAATGGTGGATTTAAAAATCGCCAAGTGTCGTATTTGTGTGGCGGGTTATCCGAACTCGAAGCGAAACCTGACGTCTTCCATCCTAAGGGTGGCCACCAAGTACCCGAATATTGCCAAAAAGTATTACTCGGGTAAAGGTGAGACGATAGAGATTATCAAGCTGAACGGCAGCATCGAAC
>JBFLKV010000202.1:0-35452 GCA_040883365.1 Eubacteriales bacterium | reverse complement strand
TCGGATGACGGAAACCGCAAGTTCTACCGGGTGCGTACCGATGATGGCTTATGGCGCTGGATTCTGTATGACTTGGATTGGGGTATGTGGATAACCAGCAGTAATGTGAGATATAAAAATAATTACTTGGAAGAAGTACTAAACCCGGGAGGAACGGGCTCAGGAAATGCGTTTTCAACGTCTATCGCAAGAGGACTTATGGAAAATGACACATGGCGCGAGGAGTTTATCGAGCGCTATGCCTACTATATCAATGAAGTGTTTGACCCAGAGGTAGCTTTGCCTTACATGTTGGAGCTTGCGGCAAATATAGAGCCGGAGGTACAACATGAGTGTGATATATTCAACTGGTCCAACAACTTTAATACGCAGATTAACATGATGCAAACCTTTTTGGAAAATCGGCCGTATTATGCAAAATTGTATTTGCAACAAGAACTCGATATATCGGATGAACGGATGCAAGAATTATTTGGAGACTGGAAATAGACGATGGCAAAAAAGAAAGATATCGATATAAAATCATCCAGCTATTTTAAGAAAAAACGGGCTGATAAGGCACAGGATTCGCCTGAAGCGCGTGCAGAGCGCCGCGCCCAAAAAGCGGAAGAACGGCATGCCGAAGCCCAGGCGCATATTGAGGCGATGCTTGAGGAAGAGCGGAAAAAGAAGGCCGAAGCCAAGGCGCGAAAAGAGCAGCTATGGCAGGAAAAAGGCTTTGCTGAGAAACCCCGTATTCAAGTGAAAAAAGGCAAAACAGAGTTTAAACCCGAGGCGTTGAATCGGCAGAAAGAAAAGCCACAGCCCAAGGTGGAAACTGATGAGCCGCTGATTGCGGTGGAGCGCAGTGATGCGCCCAAGGTGGTGATTACCAAGAAAGGCGAAAAGCCATTAGAGCAGACGCTGGAACTGAAAAAGCGAGATGCACTGTTTGAGGATTTGGTGGAAACGCCGGTCATCGTGCGCGAAAAAGCTAAGCTGGTGAAAAAGTCGAAACCAGAACCGCAGCCGAAAAAAACGGATACACTGGATAAAGAAGCGCTAAAAGCACTTTTGGCCAAGGATATAGTAGAAGCGCCCAAAAAGAGGGAAGACGACAATACCGAAGCGCTGGAAACCATTCGGCCCATGCTCCGTACCAAAGGGCAAGAAAAACCCAAGTATGACGATGCAACGCTGGCAGCGCAAGCGGAGGCGCAGGATGTGCACATCCGATCGTTAGAAGCGGCAGGGGAGAAAAAGCCGTTAGCACCGAGGACGCCTTCACGAGCCAGTCGTTCGCTGCGGGCGGACTCCGAGAAAGTCTATCGCCATGAGCTTAAGTACTATATCTCAGAGGCGGATTATCAATTGCTTTCAGCTCAGCTAAATCGCTTGCTTAAGCATGATGAAAATGCGGGCGAAGACGGCGACTATTATATACGATCTTTGTATTTTGATGATTTTAAAAATTCGGCGCTAGTGGAAAAACTGGCGGGCGTGGAAAAGCGCAAAAAGTACCGTATTCGCATATATGGCTTAAAGGACGATATGATTCGTCTGGAACGCAAAAACAAGGATAAAGACTATATCAGCAAGGACAGCTTACGACTGACCCGGGCTGAGTATGAAAAAATTATTGCAGAGGATCTTGGTTTTCTTTTAAAGAAGAATAATCAGCTGGCAAAAGATTTTTACTATGAGGTGAAGACCAAGAGACTAAAACCCATGGTGATTGTCGACTATGTCCGCGAAGCTTATGTGCATCCCATTAAAAACTTGCGCATAACTTTTGATAAGACGGTAAAAACCGGTCGAAACGCGACGGATATGTTTGACGATAAAGTGCCGCTGGCGACGGTATTAAAGCCGGGTATGGTGGTGATGGAAGTCAAGTTCCAGCACGGTTTGCCGGATTATCTGATTGCAGTTTTAAACAACGCGAAAGCGTCTCAACGCTCGGCCATATCTAAATATGCGTTGTGCCGCAAGTATGAAGCGTAAATAATAAAATGATATAATTTTAAAGAAGGAAATGGTGAAGTTTTATGTCTACACAAGATGTCATTAAAAATAGTGTCTTAGAGGATTTTTCTCTATCATCTGATCTAAGCATTCAGTCGGTTCTGCTGACTTTGGCTTTAAGCTTTGTTTGCGGACTAATCGTCTACTGGGTTTATAAGCGTACGTTCAGCGGCGTGATGTTTTCTAAAAACTTTGCGGCATCGCTGATTATGATCACCATGGTTACGGCCATGATTATTATGCCCATCTCCACCAACGTGGTGCTGTCCTTGGGTGCGGTGGGTGCGTTGTCCATCGTCCGTTTCAGAACAGCGGTCAAAGAGCCGATGGATACCATTTTCATGTTTTGGGGCATTGCCACCGGCCTGACCCTGGGCGCCAGACAGTATGCTATGGCGGGGCTTGGCGTTTTGGTGATTGCGGCGCTGATGCTGATTCTTTCCATGTTTAAGTTCAAGAAAGATCGTCCGTATCTTTTGATTTTGTCCTTTACCAAAGATGCAAAAACCGAAGTGCAGAATGCGCTGAGAAAGCTACCACAGGGCAATCTAAAATCCAAGACCGTGTCCAATGGGCTTATTGAGCTGACCATTGAAATGAGTGTTCGTGAAGCCGATTTTGCGGTGGTGGAAACCATTGCGGACATTCACGGCGTCAATGATGCTTCGCTTATATCCTATGCCGGCGATGTGGTAGGGTAACTAGCCAGATATAAACAGTTACAAAAAAGCAAGGGTGAATTCGCCTTTGCTTTTTTTGTACCCTTTTTGGGACGCCTATTTGTTTAGAATGTAAGAAAAAAGGAAGGCGCAAAAAATGGTGTACAGCGGTTTTTATGGATTAAAGGAATTTATGATGGAAGTGCTGGGGCTGGTTTCTCGGCATGCATTCGAGCCCACATGGAAGATATTAAGTGAGATGGAGAACCAGCGCGTGGTGTCGTATATTGCCGAGCGATATCCGGTCAATCAGGTTTATCGCCGTCAATCAGGTGTTTATGATACCCAAAGTTGGGAGAAGGCGTTTTATGACCGATGCCACTATCGCGACAAGGAGGAACTGGCGACTAAGTTTAATATTTATGGTGATGATGATGGGCTGCTTTTGGTGGTGTCTTTTGGCATGGATTATTTAACCGAGCTTTAGCGAATATAAATCAATCTTTCTGCCAAAAATTTATTTAACCCGCTGGCAATTTTGGCATCTCATGATATAATAACCAAAAAGATAGGCAAATCCAGAGCATTTTGGTGAGCGTATGGTAATCACGTATTTGGACAACTCAGGCTTTCACGTTGCACTTTCAAAGACCACGATGGTTTTTGATTACTATAACGTACGTGCAGACGGCCCAAAAACGCTGGATAACGGACTGGTGACGCAGGAGGACATCACCGGACAGGGCAACACGTATGTGTTTGCTTCGCACAACCACTATGACCATTACAACAAGAGCATTCTGACATGGCAAAAACACAACCCAGGGATACGCTACATTTTTGACAACGATGTTGAGAGCAAAAGCGATAGCATCATCCACTTAGGAAAAGGTGATGTCTATAAGGACGAAGGCATATTTGTTAAGGCCTTTGGTTCGACAGACATTGGTATATCTTTTCTGGTTAAAGCCGAAGGAAAAACTTTTTTTCACGCGGGCGATCTTAATTTTTGGCATTGGGAGAAAGAAGCGGACGACGCATTTATCTCCAAAGCCGAAAAGGATTTTATGAGAGTTTTAAGCACGCTTGAAGACGAAGGTGAGCGGATTGATGTGATGTTCTTCCCTTGCGATTATCGTATGGGGGAGAATGGGGATAGAGGTGCGCAGCGTATGATTGAGACGCTGGCCCCTTCGGTCTTTGTGCCCATGCATTTTCAAAATCGTTTTGACAAAATTGAGGCGTTCAAAGAAAAGTATGAAAGCAAGGATACGGCTATCTGGGCAATCCCGAGACGGGGAGCCCAATTGTGCCTGGCCTTATGACTAGGAGGGATTATGTTTAAGATTGACCATACGAATATCAATGTCATGGACATGGACAAAAGTATTGATTTTTACAGACGCGCATTTGATATGGAAGTTGTAAAGACCAAGGAATCGAACAGCAAGCGTTATAAACTGGCTTTTCTAAAAGCGCCGCACTCGGACTATATGATTGAACTGACTTGGCTGCGAGAGCAAAAGGAGCCATATGATCTTGGCAGCAATGAAACGCATATATGCTTTGAGGCCGAGGATTTTGAGGCCGCACACGAGAGACATCAAGAGATGCACTGCATCTGTTATGAGAATAAAGATATAGGAGTATATTTCGTCGTCGATCCTGACGGCTACTGGATGGAAGTTAAATGATCGATGCCGGCAGCAGGATTTAGACAGATATACAAGGAGAAATAATGGCAAAATCATTTGACGAAATTAACGAAAAAATCAAGCAAGGCACGGCTGTGGTGCTCACGGCCGATGAGGTGGCAGACCTCGCAAAAACAAAAAGCATAGAACAGCTGGCGGATGAGGTGGACGTGGTAACCACGGCCACCTTCAGCCCCATGTGTTCTTCGGGTGTTTTCCTAAACTTCGGGCACGCGGATCCGCCTATCAAAATGGCACAATTGGAGCTCAATGGCGTACCCGCTTCGGGCGGATTGGCCGCTGTGGACACATATGTCGGTGCAGCCGAACCCTCGGTGGATCGCGGCATCAACTATGGTGGGGCGCATGTGATTGAAGACTTACTGCGGGGAAAAGAAGTGACGCTGAAAGCCAAGGGCTTCACCACCGATTGCTACCCACGTAAAGAAGTGACAGCAAAAGTATCATTGGACAATATGAATCAGGCCTATATGTTTAATCCGCGCAATGCGTATCAAAACTATGCGGCCGCAACAAACTCGACAGATAAAAAGAAATTTACCTATATGGGCTGTGTATTGCCAAGCTTCGGTAACGTGATGTATGCCACATCCGGTCAGCTCTCGCCTTTGCTGAAAGACCCCGAACTTCGGACTATCGGCGTGGGTACGCGTATTTTCCTTGGCGGCGCGATTGGTTATGTCGCGTGGGAAGGCACACAGTCGGTCAGAAGTCACGAGACTTTTGAAGACGGGGCGGAGATGTATTCGGGACAAACATTGGCGCTGATTGGGGATTTAAAGCAGATGAGCCCTGAGTTTATCCGAGCGGCTGTGATGGAAAACTACGGTACGACCATCTTTATTGGCATGGGAATTCCGATACCGGTATTGGATGCGGATTTGATGGCGCAGCTTGCAAAACGCGATGATGAACTATATACGCACATATACGATTATGGCCTTGGGTTATTGAAAAAACCCCAGTTAAAACGGGTGTCTTATGCCGAGCTTCGAAGCGGAAGCGTTGAAGTGAATGGTAAGATGGTGAAAACCGCTTCGCTTTCCAGCATCAGTAAAGCCAGAGCGATTGCCGATAGGATAAAAACGCTGGTGAAAAGCGGCGAATTTATGCTGACTCAACCCGTGGCACCGCTACCCAAAGATAACACATTTAAGCCGATGACGATGATTGGGGAGGATAGATAATGAAAAAGAAAATTGCACTTTTGTTTCCTCCTGATACCGCGGATAAGCCACTGATTACTGATATGGTCAAGCACCACAATATTGTGGTGAATATTTTAAAAGCATCAATATCGGGTGGTAAGCAGGGCAAGATGACGTTAGAGCTTTCCGGCAAGGATGAGGACGTTGAAGAAGCGTTGGATTATCTTGATAAAGAAAAACTGGAAGTGATAATCTATACTGATTCGGTTATCCGATATGAAGAGCAGTGCGTGGAATGTGGCGCGTGTGTGGGGGTTTGCCCATCCAAAGCGTTGACCATGAGCGCACCGGATTACCTCTTAAAGTTTGATATGGAGCTTTGCCTGCTGTGCGGACATTGCGTAAAAGCATGTCCGGTACGGGCTATCACTTTCTTCGATGATGAAGTATAATCATGGACGTATACTCCGACCGTGAAGTATATAGAAAACGAGTTACCGCTAAAGATTTGGTCTTCTACCGTGTAAATATGATGGAGACCGATCTTTTTATTGGATCAAAAACAGACTTAAGCCAAACGATTCTTTCTGCGGTCAAAGGTTTTCGACAAACGTTGGATGAACATATTGCAAACAATCCCGAATTTCATCGTTCGTTAATACCTGTTGGGTATAATAATATCGAAGATGATATGATGATGCGCATGTGTAAGGCGGCAGAAAAAGCGGATGTCGGACCGATGGCCACGGTGGCAGGAGCGTTTTGCCAAACGGCTTTTGAAGCGGTTCAAGATATCACGCAGGAGCTAATCGTCGAAAATGGCGGAGATACTCTGGTTTGGTCCAAAAGGCCGCGTACCATTGCGCTTTATGCGGGGAAGTCACCCTTGAGCATGAAACTAAGCTTGGCACTTGAAAACGCAGACCCACCCTTGGGTGTATGTGCTTCGGCCGGGACGTTTGGCCATTCGCTGAGCTACGGTAAAGCTGATTTGGCCCTGTGTGTCAGCCGGGATGTTTTGCTGGCCGATGCGTGTGCCACCCGGCTGGGCAACATGATAAAAACCGAAGCAGATTTGAAACCTGCTGTGGAAGAGATCTTTTCGATCAAAGGAATTTTGGGCGCTGTAGCGATAATCGGTGATGCGATGGCCGCTGTGGGGGATATCGCACTTAGGCCGATTGATAATAGTTTATGAATTATACGTGAAAACGATTTATTTTTTAATAAGGTTTTGCTAAAATAAATTTTGAGCCACTAAGTGATTGGTTGGTTTTTTAAGAATTTTAATAGAAAATGATTTTTACACCTTAGGAGCAGAAGATGTTTAGGCAGAAGTTACAACAATTTTTTTATGGACGTAACGGTCCGGACCAACTGGGCCTTTTCTTGATGGTACTATCCATTCCGCTGTCACTCATAAACCACCTTGCGTTTACGATAGCCAGTTGGCTTTTGATTGGCTGGGTTTTCTTTCGTATGTTGTCAAAGAACTTACCCAAGCGTAGAAGAGAAAACATTGCGTTTATGAAAGTGTGGAATGCGGTAAAAAGACCTTTTATAAAAGCAAAAAATAGGTATAATGAAAGAAAGTTTTATAAAGTCTTTCGGTGCCCAAAATGTAAGCAGAAACTGCGCGTACCGCGGTATAAGGGCACGGTCAAGGTGAGATGTTCAAAATGCGGTAACGTTTTTACTCGCAAAACATAGAATCGAGGCGAGTAGGGACGATTACATTAATAAGATAAAAGGAGAATTAAAATATGGCTACAATTACAAAAGATATGACAATTAAACAGGTGATCGATATTGATATGAATTGCGCGCCGGTGTTCTTTGAATTTGGCATGCACTGCATTGGTTGCCCGGTATCTTCCGGCGAAACATTAGAGGAAGCTTCGGCTGTACACGGTGTCGAAGTTGAGGAACTCATTAAAAAGCTAAATGAGTATTTTGCTTAAATATTTAAGCATTAAAATATGATTAAAGGAGGATTCTATGGACAAGTATGTATGTACAATCTGTGGTTATGTTTATGACCCAGAAGTTGGCGATCCTGATAATGGGGTAGCACCAGGAACACCTTTTAGCGAAATCAGTGATGAGTGGGTTTGTCCGCTCTGTGGTGCTGCTAAGGATGCGTTTGAACTTGAGTAAAATAAAAAAACGCTTTGGAGAACCAAAGCGTTTTTTTATTTTGCGATTAAGGTGCAGTGATATAGTATACCGATTCTGGTTCGGTCATGACAATCGTCTCTACGCTGTAACCATACTCACTGCGAAGGCGCTCGGCCAACAGGTTGATTCTATAAACCGAGAGTGCTTTGTAAGCATAAATATGGGTTGAGTGATACATGACTTTTAATCGCCCAATATGCTCAAACAGTGCTTTTGCTTCCATAGGCATTTCGGTTAGCGTTTCTTCGTCAGCAAAAAGCCCTGTTGCTTCGGCGGCGGTGTAGAGCAAGGCGTAAGTTTCATCGCCCACAATGCCGTCTATCGTCAAATTGTTTTTGGATTGAAAGTCTTTCACGGCTTTGTCGGTCAACTCTCCAAAATAGCCATCGGCTTCAATCGCATAACCGAGAGAGACTAGCATTTGCTGAATTTCAATGACTTTATCCGAAGGAATGATACCAAGGCGGGGGGAATCATATTCGCGGCTGTACATGGGCGCCGGAACGTCATTGCCGTTGTATCGGCCTTCGAGTTTGCGTACATAGATATAATGGTTACCAATTTTGCCCCAAAATCTGATGGGGTCGGAAGACTTGCCGCTCCAGGTACTGCCACCGTAGTTTCTAAAATAGTAGGCATTCTGGGGCACCACCCATTTTTCGCCATCCAAAACCCGTCTGGCGGCTTCATATGAGTCGGCGGTGGGGACACGGTTGTGGTCATAGGCAAACTGACCGGGTGCGGTGACGATGGCCGTGATGGACGAATTATAAACAAAGACACGATTCATGATCACATTGCCGACGGCAATCTTGCCGCTCATTCGCTCACCACGCGCTTCACAGTCGATAGCTTTGGCAAGCACCTCAAACTCGGCCGGGGTATAGGCATAAGTATTGGTAGAATAGGGCCAGTAGTCTTCATCTGCATACGCTTTAACGCTGAAACCTAATATGATAACCAGCACGAGAAAGCTGGACAAGAATGCTCTTAAACGATAAATTGTGATGTCCTCCAATCAGTAAGGTTTTTCGCTAGAACTATATTATATAATACAAAAAAGGTTGTCAAAGTAAAGAAAATATTGTTCACAGAACGTTTTACAATGTTATTTTGTTAAAAACTCTGAAAAAAAGCCTATTTTTTTACATAATTCAGAATTTGTAGTTGTTTTTTTGAGCTCATTTCTATATAATATTGTTGTATAATTATAAGTATGAGAGAAACGAAGAGTTCCCGGCGATAATTATAACCGAAAATTTTAAAGTGTATAAAACATTAAAACGCAAGTAAAATTATACATTTGGGGGTTAAAAATGAATAGTTTATCGAAACACAATACGAAGGTTGGCTTGTATGCATTTTTGGCGTTTGCGCTAATATGCCTAGCTGCCTTTTTACCTATTACGGCTTTTGCGGCGACCTATACGGTGGACCCGGATGGCGGTAGTGGCGGAGATTACTCAGATATCGCAACGGCTATCGCGGATGCGACTGTGGTGGACGGGGATATTCTCAGTTTGTCTGCGGGTACCTACACCATCACATCAACCGTAACCATTGATAAGGCGCTAGTCATTCAAGGTGCGGGTGCTGCTTCTACAACCATTGAAGCGGGTTCAGCGCTTAATTATATGATTGACATCCCCGATACGGTCAGTGGGGTTGAAATCAATGACGTGACGCTGGATGGCTCGGGCAGTACATATGATGTTCAGCGCGCCATCAATGCGGCGGCACCTTTAACGGTGGCAGATGCGACGGTGCAGAACATTTCTCATTCAACGGCGTCGGTTATCGGCATTTATGCTTTGGCTGACACCAGTCTTACCAATCTAACCATGAGTAATATCGGGCGTTTTGGTATCTACGCCAGCGCAGCTGTGGCCGGAAGTTCAACCACGCTGGATATTGACGGACTTAGCTATACCGGTAAGGATATAGCCGATCAAATCGACTATGCGATAGAAGTGGTGGATGGCGTTCAACTCACGCTGGCTAACTCTAGCATTGTGGACTGTAGCGGTACACCGACCATCTATGCCTCAACGGCTGTTGTCGGTGCGACATCTAGCGGTGCGCCTGCAACCACAGATATTACAATTACAAACACCGACTTTTCCAATAACTTTATCAATGTGGCTTTAGGCATGTCCACCAGTGAAAACGGGACAACGGCATCTGCGTCCGGATGTGATTTTAACATTGCGGCGGGCGGATACAACATTGATTCCTATTCAACTGCAACCCTTGGTTTTGAGAATAACTATTGGAACTTAACCAGTGCCACCGATATATCAGATACCTTTAATATCGTCGGTGCAGGTACAGTGGATTATGTTCCTTATTATATGGATGCGGCAATGACCACGACGTCCGCTAATTATTTAAACAATTTGGGATTCTCGGCAGGAACGTTGGACTCAGCGTTCGACCCGGAGGATTTAGAATACACTTTGACGGTACCGTTTGAAAACGATTCGATTACCGTGACCCCCACGGCGATTGACAGTGGTGCCGCCATTACTGTGGATGGCACGACGGTGACCAGCGGTGCGGCATCCGGCGCTATCAGCTTAACGGCGGGTAGCACGCAAGACATTGCAGTGGTTGTCAATGCAACAACAACATATACAGTTCATGCATACAGGCAGACCACGAATCAGCTGAGTGCACTGACGCTTTCCGAAGGTGGCGGGGGTAGCGCGATTACACTGACCCCGACGTTTGATTCGGGCACATTTGCATATACTTTCCTAGCGGATGGTTCGTATACCACTGTAGATATTGCGGCAACACCAGAAACCGGCGCAACTGTAACCAGCGGAACCGGAACCAGCCTGGCGCTGACCGGATCGCCCTTTACGGTGACATGTCAGTCATCAGACGGTGTTTCACAAGACTATACGATTACTGCTTCATATCCGAGCTCGGATGCATCGCTTTCGGGTCTACAAGTCAACGGTTCGACCGTGTCAGGATTTGCTGCGACCACATACAGCTATGCGCAGACAGTCAGCAATAGCATATCGACGGCCGTACTCGCGGTAACGCCAACGGATACATATGCGACTTATACGATAAACGGGGCTGCGGCTGCAGCGTCTTATGCGCTGTCTGAGGGTGCAAATGTCTTTACTATTCTAGTAACGGCACAGGACGGCACAACAACTGCGACCTATACGGTGACGATAACACGAGAATCAGTGTCAACAAGTACCAACGCGAATCTCTCCGATTTGACAGTAAACGGCGAAACCGTGTGGCTTTTTGATCCAGATACAACCGCGTATTTTGCAGGCGTAGCGGCGGGCACAAGCTCGGTTACGGTTGGGGCTACAGCTGAAGATGCTTCGGCAACCATTTCTGGAACCGGTACGGTTACATTGAGTGCACTAGGCCTAACAACAACCGACGTTATCGTTACGGCATCAGACGGAACCACAACAAAAACATATTCCATAGTCATTATAGAAGCAGATTCGAATGCTGATTTGCTTGACCTTACGATTGATGGGGTGACGGTAGCTGGTTTTGCTATGGATAAATATAGCTATGCAGCGTCCGTAACGACACCGACTGTGACGATTGGGGCTTATCCGGCTGATGCTGGAGCAACTGTGACAGGCACGGGGACTAAAACGCTTAGTGCCGGAGCCAATGTATTTACTATTACAGTCACGTCTTCGGATGGCACTGAAACCCAAAACTATTTATTGACCATAACACGAACAGGATCCAACGATGCGACTTTGAGTGATATCAAGGTGAATGGGACATCGCTGACCGATTTTGATTCGGATAAAATCTATTATTACGGTTATGTAGACTATGATGATACCACCGCAACCATTGCGGCGACTCCCAATGTCATCGGCGCGACAGTGACAGGAACGGGTACTTTTTCGGTTAATGCTGGTGAGAACCTGCACTATATCACTGTTACTGCGGCAGACGGAACCACAAAGAAATCATATCGCGTAACGATTGTGCGTCCGCTATCAACATGGCCGCATTTGAGGAATTTGACGCTGGATGGCGCAACGATTGATAATTTTGCATATCTCAACTACGAGTATGTCACAAAACTGGCATCGACCACTACTAGTGTCACCATTGGCGGCACACCGTTTAATTCCTCTACAATCGTGACAGGTACAGGCACAAAAACATTGGTTCGTGGTGGAAATGACTTTAGGGTAAAATGTGTAGGTCCAACTGGAACGGTACGCAGATACTATATCACCATATTTAGGGGCTATTTGCGTGATGCGACCTTGGACAATATCACCATAGACGGCAAGGAGATTTCAGGATTTGACCCGGACGATAGGTATTACTCAATAACAGTACCTTATTCCACAAAAGGGTTTACTTTCTGGGGCGAGCCTAACGACGATTATGCATCCGTTAAAGGTACGGGTTGGAAGAATCTTAAAGTGGGCACGAATACATTGAAATTAGTCGTTACAGCAGATGATGACACAACAACTAAAACATATACGGTAACGGTCACACGAAAATCGAGCACATCTACCAGTGGTTCTGGTGATAATGATGACGATGACGACGATGATGATGACGATAACGATGACAACGACGATAACGACGATAACGATGATGACGGCGATAATAATGATAATGACAATGACGATGATGACAATGATACGTCTGAAGTCGTTAATCCTACCAGAGAAGTTGATGTCATTGAAGACGTTCTTTTGAAAGATACTGAAGCTGAACGTGATGGAACAACTGCTGTCTTGATAGTTGACGATGATGCTTTCTTAGATGCTATTACCAACGCGTTGGCAAAGAAAAAAATTGAAGAGGGCGATGGTTCGGATGGTATCTTAGCACATCCATATGTCAGCTTCCCGAAAGCCAATTCGGTAGATGCTCAGCAGAGTGTCAAAGTGATGTTAGACGGAGCGGCGGTTCAATCTGCGTTCAATCAGGATGTTGGACTGATCTTGACACTGGATAACTATAAGATGGTCATTCAACCAGCGTCTTTCACCACAGACCTTGTAGATGATGATGTGGTAGATTACATTATTTCGAAATCGATTTTGGAAGAGGACGACATCACCGATGCAGAGGAAACGTTGGGCAGTGATCGTGAAGTCATTTATGCGGCAGAAACCTATATTGGTTACAACACAGAGAATGGCTTATCGGGTATCCAAAAATCTTATGACAAAGCAATTAGCGTATCCATCATGCTGGATTCAAAATTGGCAGCCGAGATTGAAGATGCGGATAGCTTGTCGGATATTGGACTATTTGTTGAAGACGGTACAAGCGGTGAGCTGATGGCGGTGAGTTATCAATATGACAGCAACTCACGTACATTGCAGTTTAGCAGTAATTCTTTGGGAAGAATTCTGATGACACGAGCAGTGACCGTCAAGCCTACAGCAACAGAAGAACCAACCGATACACCCGCACCGGTCGAAAACGACAGTTCGTCAGGGTTCCCAACCATACTGATTGTAATGATAGTATTTGCGGTGATACTGCTGATTGGCATCGTATTCTTGCTGGTTAAGCGTTCTATGAACAAATCACCGAATATGGATGATGGTGGAGACATTAGCATCTAAACGATAAAACACTAAAAGCCATCTCGCTAAATGCGGGTGGCTTTTTTGATTGGATAGTTAATAAAATTTTTTCAAAATAACCATGTGATTGCCAGTCGGTTTTATATTATAATAGAAGCATCAAAAAATTGGAGCGCAGAATGAAAAAGAAAAAAGTGATGATTGATGTGCATTGCCATCTTTTTAATAAGAACATGTTTTCACCGGAAATGGCTAATTTTATTGAGCGAATCCGAAAAAACCCGATTTTAGCCTTTGGTCAACAACGGTCTTGGATTTCGGACAGCGCCATTAGCCGGTTTTTGGATGTTGCTTATGAAAAAAATGCAAATGATATTTATGACTTTATGAAAGAGGAATATGATTGTGATTTTGTAGCAGTACCATTGATGCTCGATTTAAGCTATACGATGGCAAAACCGCAGCATGAAATAGTGGAACCTACGCCCAGTAAGTTGCGGCGCGCACGTAGCGAGTTTGGCAAAATCACGCAAGATAATCAGAGCCGATTTGTCAGCTGGTTGGGTCGTGTGGTTGCGCCCACTCAAAAAGAACCAGGGGCCAGAAGCATTAACTTTTTTAAGGATTGTTACAATGTGCAAATACAAGAATTGATTGCACTTAAGGAAAAAATGCCAAACCGCATTTATCCCTTTTTTTCAGTAGACCCCAGAAAAGACAAACTGTTTGAAGGGGGCATTATTACCGAAATTAAGAAATACGTGGGTAAAAGAAAGCCGTTTCATGGCATTAAATTATATTCCGGACTGGGCTATTCGCCCACGCACCCTGCGCTTTTTCATGGGATAGATAGTGTCTATGCCTATTGCCAAAGAAAGCAAATACCGATCACCGTGCATTTCAGTGATGCCGGCTTTTCACATGTCCAAAGTGATGCGCAGATTGAAGGGGATATTTATTATCCGGTATTAGGCGATATTATACCCATGCGTGAGTATGCTAAGGACCAGATTATCCATTATGAGCACACCTATATGGGCAATACGGACGATATTATCAAAGAACGACAGCTGATGCATAACCACCCTAAGCTGTGGGAAAAAGTTCTGGCGCATTATCCTAGACTCAGGATTAACTTTGCGCATTTTGGGGGCGCAGATCAACTGATGAGTTATTCGCTAGGGGAGAAAAAAGCCTACTGGACGAGCATGGTCATCAAGCTGATGAACAAATATCCAAATGTCTACACAGATCTTTCGGCTTTTCATTATCCGGAGGGCAGTGATTTTAAACTGGAAGACGTTTATAAAAAAATATATTTGAACCTTTCAAGAAGAGCCAAGCGAAAAGTGATGTATGGATCGGACTTTTATATGCTGCTCTTGTTCCGACCCAGTTTAAAGGGCTATATCACCGAATTCAGACGGGTATTCGGCTCGGAGTTTGAGAAGATATCCACGGATAACACCTTAAGGTTCTTAGGGCTTAAAAACAGAGATATACAAAAGAAAACCGAGGATTAAGTCCTCGGTTATTTTTTGATATACCCGCCACGAATCACTTTCGTGTCATTGATGGTAATCATCAGGTTATTGATATTTGAAGACTTGATTATCTCGACAGCTTCGGGGATGCGTCTTCTTTTAAGATGCAAAAGCATTACCGATCGCCTGTTCATTTTGCCTTCGCCGGCTACGACCGTCACCGCAAAGTCATGATCGCGCAGGTTTTTTACCAAAGCTTCAGCCGGTTTGGATCGGGGTGAAATGACCTGGATAGAACAAAGCCCAAAAGCCAACTTTGATTCCAGCCATGAGCCAAGATAGCTGCCTGATGCAAAAGCGATGGCAAAGACCAAGATACGCCGCCAGTCGCTTAAGCCGACCAGCACGGACCCGGTTACCATAAGCCAAAGCAGCACTTCGAAAAATGCGACAATTGATCCTTTCAGCCGCTCGCCGCGGTTGATGAGCACAATACGTAAAGTGGCAAAGGTGACTTCTATGTTTTTCCCAAAAAAGATAGCCAGATAAACCCAAGCACTGTCATTTGTAAAAAAATCCATTGGTTCCTCCTCATTAAAGACTTGGGGATTATAACGCTGCACCCAAGCAAGGTCAACTGTTTTCTATGTATCTTTTGTAAATAAAGTATGAAGGGGTTTTGACTTGTGTTTTGAAAGATTTTTTATTTAAACACGGATAAGATGATGGCATAAGTTAAACAGATAGTTTTTAAAACCTGTTGTTTGTGATAAACTTATTATGCGATGAGGAATATTGATGCGGTTAAAAAATCGATCATAGAAAACAAGCTGATTCACCCTGACGAACATGTCGGAGTGGCGGTTTCGGGCGGTGCAGATTCTGTGTTTCTGTTGCACGCCCTTTTTGCACTAAAAGAGGAGCTCAAGGTTAATATCACCGCGTTGCATCTCGAGCACGGTATCCGCGGACATGCATCGCGAAAGGATATGATGTTTGTCAAAGCATTATGCGATTCGCTGGGAATTCCGCTCTTGACCGAGTGTGTAGATACACCGACTGTTGCAAAGAAAAAAGGTTGGTCGATCGAGCAAGCGGCCCGAGAATTACGCTATGATTTTTTTATGCGGATGGCCGATGCGTACGGATTGGATAAAATTGCGCTGGCGCACCATATGGATGATGGCGCCGAGACGGTGCTTTTTAATTTGACACGTGGATGTGGGATGCAAGGATTGCTGGGCATGCGGCCTTTCCGACCGCCGTTGTATATTCGGCCGATGCTGGATATGAAAAAGCAAGTCATTCTAACGACCTTAAAAGAAGAAAAGATCAAATACCGCGTGGACAGAACCAATAAAAAAACGTTTTATGCGCGCAACCGCATCCGGCATAGCGTTTTGCCTCAGCTTAAAAAGATTAACCCCATGGCCGAGCAGAATATCGCCCGTACGTCCGAGGCGCTATCGGTTGAGGATGAATATATTAATGTGGCAACGGAAGCTGAATATCATAAAAGAGTTAGTCAAAACGGGGAAGAAGTACTGTTATCGTTGGATAGTTGGCAAACGGTTCACCTTGCGCTGAAACGCAGGATTATCCGGCGGGTATTGGACATGCATTATTCCTTGATTGATGTTGAATTTATTCATATTGATAGTATAATAGGAATATCTTTGTCTGAAAATGGGAAGAGGTTTAGGATGCTTGGCGACGTGACCGTGGCCAAAGCGTATGACAAACTGTCTTTTTTTCGCAATCAAGAAACGCAATATACAAGTGTTGATTTAAAACTCAGTGAAGAGACATCTTTCGAATATGCGGGATATCAGTTTGATATTTCGTGGCCGTCCAAAGCGGATTTTGGAAAAGACGCAGAATGCTTGGCGGCCGATGGTTTGCACGGGGCGGTGCTGCGTATACCAGAACCAGAAGACTATATTGTACCGTTGGGCATGACGGGGAAAAAGCGCCTGAGCGATTATTTAAGTGATCGAAAAGTGCCGTTGCATCGGCGGAAAAACCTGCCGGTTTTGGCGAAGGGTGCAGAGATTTTGATGGTGACAGGTGTTGGCATCAGTGAAAAGGTCAAAATAAGCGAAAAAACGCGGCAGATATGTCGTATTCGTTTTAGAAAAATATAAAACATTTAGGAGAGGTATGAAGATGAGTAATGCGTTTGCAAGTGAAGATATGGCCACGATTTTGCTGACAGAAGAAGAGATTCAAGCGAGAGTAAGGGAGCTGGCAAAAAAACTATCCGATGATTACCGAGGCAAAAATCCGATTATGATTGCGGTTTTAAGAGGCGCCATTTTATTCTTTTCGGATTTAGTACGAGAAATGGATATTCATGTGGAGCTGAACTTTTTGGCAATCTCAAGCTATGGCAGCGGTACCGAGTCCAGTGGGGATGTACGCATCCAATATGATATGCAGGAGAGCATCAAAGACCGCCATGTCATCGTTGTAGAGGATATTATCGATTCAGGGCACACCATCACGCATCTCAAAGAGATTCTCGAAGCCCGCCACCCAGCGTCTGTCAGTGTGGTTTCGCTTTTGGATAAACCGTCACGAAGAGAAGTCGAAGTCAAGGGAGAGTATGTGGGCTTTACAGTGCCAAATGAGTTCGTGGTGGGGTATGGTCTGGATTTTGCAGGCAAATATCGCAACATTAAATATATCGGCGTTTTAAAACCCGAGATATACGCTTAAACGAAGAACATGAATATTCCGTAAAATTATTTTTAAGTTTGTTGTGTGAGCGACCCCTTGCATTGAAAAACAAAGGGTGATGTGTTAACATGTGTTAATTACTTAAAAAGTAACATGCAGGAGGAACTATATTTGAAAAAATCAGGAAGAGGACTCATCGTCTATCTCGTGACATTTGCACTGGCGATGTTTTTGATATATTCGTTTATGAATCCGCAAGAATCGACGGATACCGAAGAATTAAGCTACACCGAACTGATGCAGCGGGTTGAGGACGGTGAAATTGGTCAGATTTATGCTGAGGGCAATAATCTGTATGCATTAAACGTGGATACCACGATTGCAATTGAAAAATTCCCGCAGAGTTATGATGCTTCATCTATCGCTCCGTCTCAGGAAGCGCTAGATAATCGGCTGACCGAGATAGCAAATGAACGCGGCGTTCAAGTCAGCGATATTGTTCAGGTGTCTTACAATCCAGAACCGCCACAATCACTGTTTATGCAGATTTTGCCGACACTGATTATTACAGGCATTTTGGTATTGGTGTTTGTATACTTTATGCGCCAATCTCAGAGCAACAATAAAAACGCGATGTCCTTTGGTAAAAGCCAAGCCAAAATGAACGTGGACGGTAAAAACAAGAAGACGTTTGATGATGTGGCCGGAGCTGATGAAGAAAAGCAGGAGCTGGAAGAGCTGGTTGATTTTCTAAAGCATCCAGATCGCTTTACTAAGATCGGTGCACGGATACCCAAGGGCGTTTTGCTCGTGGGCCCTCCGGGAACAGGTAAAACATTACTCGCCAAAGCTGTGGCTGGTGAAGCGGATGTACCGTTCTTCTCTATTTCGGGCTCTGACTTTGTTGAGATGTTTGTCGGTGTTGGCGCTTCGCGTGTTCGGGATATGTTCCGAAACGCTAAGAAAAACGCACCTTGTATTTTGTTTATCGATGAAATTGATGCCGTTGGCCGTCATAGAGGCGCAGGCCTTGGCGGTGGACACGATGAGCGCGAACAGACGCTCAATCAGTTGTTGACCGAGATGGACGGTTTTGAAGTGAACGAGGGGATTATTGTTCTGGCGGCGACCAACCGTCGGGATATTTTGGACCCTGCATTGCTTCGTCCCGGTCGATTTGACCGACAGGTGGTGGTTAACCGACCCGATGTCAAAGGCAGAGAGAATATTTTTAAAGTACATGCCAGAAATAAACCGTTTGATGACAATGTGGACTTTAAAGCATTTGCCAGATCCACACCTGGTACAACCGGTGCGGATATCGAGAACATTCTAAACGAGGCGGCTATTTTGGCGGCACGTGGGAATAAGAAAAGCATTGGCAATGCAGAAATCCAAGACGCCATCATGAAGGTAATGATAGGCCCCGAAAAACGGAGCCGTTTAGTGACCGCGCGCGATCAGGAAATTACCGCATACCACGAGGTGGGTCATGCAATCTGCGCCAACCTTTTGCCAAATTGTGATGATGTACAGGAAATCAGTATTATCTCACGGGGTATGGCAGCGGGTTATACCATGACGTTACCAAGCGAAGATTTGATGCACATGACTAAATCCAAGTTGTTGGATGAGATTGCGATGATGCTTGGCGGTAGAGTGGCCGAAGAAGTGATGGTGGGCGATGTTTCCACCGGGGCATCTTCCGATCTACAGCGTGCAACCGAAATTGCAAGAAAAATGGTCATCAACTTTGGTATGTCGGATAACATTGGTATGCTGTTCCTTGGCAGTGAAGAGGAAGTGTTCCTCGGCAAGGAATATGGACACACCAAGAACTATTCCGAAGACATTGCAGCCAAGGTGGATGCCGAGATTGCTAAGATATTAGACGATGCGAGAAAACGCGCAAAAGATATTTTGACCAAAAATAAAGCATTAGTTGAACGAGTGACACGTGCTTTGGTTGAACGTGAAAAGCTGAATAAAGAAGAGTTCCAGAAGCTGATGGATGGTGAAACATTGCCACCGATTGAAAAGAAGCCGGAGCCCAAAAAAGAGGAGCCCAAGGCGAAATCGACCGATACAGCTAAGACTAAGGAAGAAACGCTGATTCAGGGCAACCCGATTCCCGCGTCAGATACAAACTAATCTTTTATTGAATTGATATACAGAAGTCTCAAAACGAGGCTTCTTTTTTTTGTGGCATCTTGACGGGTTAAGCCGCTTACAGTAGACTTAAAAAAGCATAAATAAACATAATTATAAAGGATACAAGACTATGGAAATGGCACATCGCATGAAGCGGCTGGGAAAAGGCGTTTTTTCCGTGCTTTTGGACAAGAAAAACGAGCAAATCAGAGCGGGCAGGGAAGTCATTGACCTTTCGGTCGGCACGCCCAATATTCCGCCCACAGAAGCGGTGATGGCGGCCATTTCCGAAGCAGCGCAAAAACCGGAAAACTATATCTATTCCATTCAAGATTTAGATGAGCTCAGACAGACAGTAGCGGACTGGTATAAAAAGCGTTATAGCGTTGTTTTAAAGCCCGAGACCGAAATTTTGGCGGCGTTTGGTACGCAGGAAGCTTTAACATCGGCGTTTATGCCTATCATCAATCCAGGTGATCTGGTCATTCTGCCCGATCCGGCTTATCCTGCCTTTACGGCTGGTGCGGCGATTGCCGGAGCTGAGGTCTACTATTTACCGCAACGTGAAGAAAACGGCTATATCATGGACTTATCCGAAGTACCCGAAAATATAGCAAAGCGTGCCAAAGTCATGGTGGTTTCTTACCCAAATAACCCCACGGCGGCGGTGGCTGGGCCGGATTTCTATCGCGGCTTAATCGCGTTTGCGAAAAAATATGATATATTTGTTTTTCACGATAACGCTTATTCAGAGCTGGTCTTTGACGGCGAAACATGCGGTAGTTTTTTGGGGTTTGACGGGGCAAAAGATGTGGGTGTGGAATTTAACTCGCTTTCTAAAACCTATGGCTTGGCGGGGGCACGAGTGGGCTTTTGTGTTGGGAATGCCGAATACATTGCGGCATTTGATACTTTTAAGAGCAATACAAACTTTGGATTGTTTTTGCCGGTGCAAAAGGGTGCAATCACTGCGCTGACACAGGATCAAACGTGCGTCAAAGCCACGTGTGATGCCTATCAGGCGCGGCGAGACTGCATCATTGAAGCGTTTGGTAAAATCGGTTGGCCGATACGCAAAACGCAAGGCAGTATGTTTGTTTGGGCCAAGTGCCCAAAAGGCTATCAGGATTCCTTCGCTTTTGCCATGGAGCTGGTTGAAAAAGCCGGTGTTTTGGTGGTGCCGGGCATCAGCTTTGGGCCGTCGGGCGAAGGGCATGTGCGTATTGCGCTGGTAGCAGATGAGGCGGATATTTGGCGGGCGGCTGAGCGCATTGAGAAAAGCGGAATGCTTAAATAGAAAGGTGTATGCATTGATTAAAGCGGATTTACATATTCATACCAAGGCGTCGGATGGTTCGGAAACGCCCGAAAGCGTGATTGTGCAGGCAAGGGATAGGGGCCTTGATATGATCGCCGTGACGGATCATGATGTGACCGAAAACGTCAGTGCGGCAAAAGCACTGGGAAAAGCGGAAAACATCGCTGTCGTGTCGGGGATTGAGTTTAGTACGGCGCACAAAACCGAGTTGCATGTACTGGGATATTTTGTGGACATCACAAACCCAAAACTTACGGCGTATACTAAAAAGACAAAAAATGCACGAGAAAAACGCATTGTCGATTATGTCAAGCGATTAAAAGAAGTCGGTATTGATCTGGATATGACGAATTTAAAAGCTCTGGCGGGTGGCGGTGCACTTAGCCGAGCGCATCTCGCCGATGCACTGAAAAATGCCGGATATGTGCAAACCATTGAGCAGGCTTTTGGTCAGTATCTGGGACGTGATGCCGATACTTATATTGAAAAAGAAAAAATCAATATCAAGGATTGCATCGAGCTAATCGCCGAATGCGGTGGGCTTTCGGTGTGGGCGCATCCGGTGTATCATATGGACGATGCGTTTGATGATTTGCTGGATGAGATGCTGAGTTATGGGCTGAACGGCTTGGAAGTCTACCACCCCGACCACAGCGATAAGGTAGCCAAAACACTGAACAAACTGGCGCAGAAAAAAGCGATGCTAGTGACTTGCGGCAGCGATTATCACGGGCGAGTCAAGCCGGAAATTGCGATTGGCAGTGAAACACGGCGCGATGAATATCTGGACTATTGTTTGAAATTATTTTATAAAAAAGCGACTGAGGGACAAGAAAATGAGTAATGGTGTGACTTTTGCAAAGGGATTCAAAGCCGCGGGTGTGGCCTGTGGCATTAAGAAAAACGGCGACAAAGATTTGGCTTTGATTGTAGCGGAAGAGCCAGCGACAGCGGCCGGTGTGTTTACCCAAAACATCGTCAAGGGTCATTCGCTGGCACTTTCAATGGAGAATATTAAACACGGTCAGGCGAGAGCGGTGGTGCTGAATTCTGGGAATGCCAATGCATGCTTGGCCGAACGCGGACGGGCGGATGCGCTGCAGATGGCAAAAATAACAGCGGACGTTTGCGGAGCACAAAGAAAAGAAATCCTGACAGGTTCGACCGGAGTAATCGGTGTACCGCTGGATATGGTAAAAATTGAAGCAGGAATTAACGCGGCTTATGCGGCGCTCTCTACGGAGGGAACGGACGCGGCCGAGGCGATTATGACTACGGACACCATGGCTAAAACCGCTGAAACGAAAGTGGTGATTGACGGCGAGACGATTCGTATTGGCGGCATGGCCAAGGGGTCGGGCATGATTCACCCCAATATGGCGACCATGATTGGTGTTGTGACCACCGACGCAAAAATGGATGCAAAAGCATTGCAGAGAGCATTGAACCAAGCGGTGAGCCAAAGCTTTAACCGTATCAGCGTGGATGGCGACACCAGTGTTTGCGACAAAGTGTTGCTTTTGGCTTCGGGAAAAGTTGGCAAAAATATTCTGGTAGATACGCCGGATTATGAGATTTTTTTGCAGGGGCTGATTGAGGTCAGTCAAAAATTGGCCAAGATGCTGGCGGCTGACGGCGAAGGGGCAACCAAACTCTTAACCATTAAAGCCGAGAATGTACGTAGCCAATCGGATGCACAAAAAATAACCGAGGCTATTGCAAAATCGCCATTATGCAAAACAGCGGCGTTTGGGCGGGATGCCAACTGGGGAAGGCTGTTGACGGCGGCTGGATACTCAGGTGGTCTATTCGACCCGGAAAAAGTGGATATCTATATCGGCGATGTGATGGTCTGTCGAGACGGAGGCGGGCTGGCCTTTGACGAAGCAGCCGCGCTGAAAGTGCTAAGCAGAGATGAAGTCACATACCGATTGGATTTTAAGGACGGAGAAGCAGAGGACACCATGTGGACCTGTGACTTGACTTATGATTATGTCAAAATTAATGGGGAATATAGAACCTGATATAAATTAGATAGCGCAATGCACAGACGCTTCTTTACAATTTGTTCATCTGTTTGTTTGGCGACTGTAAGCACGTATGGCCATAATAGTCATCGTAAGCAGTAAACAAAAAGGAGTGAGAGAACAATGCGAAGAGTAGTAAAGACCATGTTGATACTGGTCATTGTCATGACCGTCCTTATCGCGGCTGTGTCCGTATATGCTGGAAACGGTTCGAGTAGAGGAACAGGAAGCGGTAGCAGTCGCGGAGGACAGAGTACCCGCGTAGGAGACACTGCCAGAGAATTGTGCGACGAAGATTGCACAGAGGAAGCATATGCGGTAGAAGCCGGAAACGGTAATCGCAATGGAGACCGTGGCATCATCGGCGAGTATGCCGAGATGACTGGGCAGGACGTGGACGATGTGCATGACACCATGCGGGATAGCGATCTGGATATCTGGGAATTGGCAGAGCAGGAAGGCAACTTCCAAGCTTTAAAGGCGATTGAACTTGCCCATCTGGATGAACACATTGCGACCACCACCGATGCAGAAACACTACAAGAACTGATTGCACACCGCAATGCAGTCTTGGCGGCAACAACAGCGGCCGAAATGCCCGAAGATTATGACGGCTATGAGAACAGCGCTGACGGCGAAAGACGCGGACGTAGACGCTAATTCTTTACAAACTAAAACCCTTAAGGTGAAAATGCCTTAAGGGTTATTTTTTTAGTTATTACAGGGTCTAAAGATGCTCTACATTATCCCCATCTGCCCAGAGCTTTTCAAGGCCATAAAAGGCGCGTTCATCCTTGTGGAAGATGTGTAAAAGAACATCCTGATAATCCATGACCACCCAGCGGGCTTCACGCACACCTTCGGTGCGGCGGGGTAGCCTGCCGTTTTTCTCCATTTTGTTCTTCACTTCTTCGGTTAGTGCCTTTACGTTGGGCACGTTTTTACCTGTAGCAATCAGAAAATAGTCAGTGATGATGGTCTGATTGGTCACATCAATCAGTTGAATATCAGTTGCCCCTTTTTTCTGTAAAATCTCCGCAATTGCTAGTGCAGTTGTTTTTGTGTTTTGTTCCATCCAGTCTCCTTCCAGAATCGGTTTATCCATGTTTAAAATAGTTTTTTATTGATATGGTTAATCAGTAGATGATTGTATGCGTCCAAGGTTTTTGGGTGAATGGCCTTATCGCTTTTTAAAACACGAAGCATCGAAGCTTTCATCGATTCGAATAGAGCGATATCCAGATCCCGTGCGGCATAAAACCGTAGCTTTTTAACCCCGTTAAAGCTGCGCTTGGGTTCGAGCAAATCTGCCAAGTACACAATCTTATCCAGCTTGCTCATGTTGTCTGCGCCCATCGTGTGGTTCTCTACAGCCGAAAGCACCTTCTTGCTGGTGATGCCGTTTTCGGCCAAAATCAATGCGCCAAATTTGCCATGCAAAAGTTCCGGGGAGGTTTCTTCCAATGGCGAAAGTTCCAGATTATATTTTTTAATCAAGGCATTTCTGTCACTCTTTGAGAGGTCCTTGGCGATGTCGTGCAAAAGCCCTGCTGTCGCGGCTTTTTTTTCATCGGCACCAAATTTTTTGGCCAGCTTCACGGCCGTTTTTTCGACGCTGAGACTATGCTTCAATCGATCGCCGCTGATGTATTTTTTAAGCAGTTTCAGTTGCTTGTCTCTATCTATCATTTGATGTATAAGTTATTCTCCTTAATGTATTCACTCACTTTTTCAGGCAAAAGTCCCGAAAGGTCCGACCCGTTTAATAGCCGAAGCCGGATATCGGTGGAAGAAATCGGCAAGCCCGGCTCTCTAGCCAGGAAAAACCGCATAATCCCCGATGCGTTATAAAAATCGATCATTTCATTGACCTTTTGCGCGTTGTCATCTTCGCGAAGAAAAACAATAAAATGTGTCATGGTTAGTACTTGACTGATATTTTTCCATGAATGTAAATTGAACAGCGTATCCGAGCCGATGATATAGTAAAAGACATGCTCTTTAAATATTCTTTTGAGGAGCGATAAAGTGTCCACGGCATAGGTCGTCCCTCTGCGGTCAATTTCAATACGAGAAGGCTGCATATAGGGTTGGTCCACGGCAAGCTCCAGCATGGTCATGCGGTGCTCATTGTTGGTCACTTCGCTTTTTGCTTTGTGCGGTGGCCGCCCTGTTGGGATATACAGCACTTTTGACAGACCAAATTCATCGTGTGCATCCATGCCCATCTTGATATGTCCGTTATGAACAGGGTCAAAGGTACCCCCCATGATGCCGATGCGGTTATCGAACGGCGCGACGGCGTTGTAGTGCCCGGTGTATTCGGTTGCGCAAGAACGCTGAGTCAATTAAATCCCTTCTTCTTTGCTAAAAATTCATTCACTCCATTATAACGCAAACCAAGAGATATGGACAGAAAAAAAGCACTGACCTTTATAAAGTCAGTGCAAAATTATGTTATTTTTTTAAAAATCAAACAGGTCGTAGTCCATCACGGGATAGTACTGCCAGTCGGCGTCATCAAAGTGCCACCATTCTGCATCGCTGGTGATAAAGCCCGCTCTTCGCATGATGGATGACATGTATTTCACATTGGCTTTGGCTTCTTCGGTCATGGTGCTGAAAACCCGCGCCGCCAATTCTTCATTTAAGGTCATACCGTCCGAAGGCATGACAACCGGTGTGCCGTCTTTTTTGGCGATGGTGATGTCCACGCTGGTACCACGATTATTCCTAGAACCTCTGGAAGCGGGTTCAATCAGTTCACTTGTACCGCCGAAAAGTTCTTCGATTTCTAATGTAGTTGAATAGGGGCAATAGGCGTCCCAAAGCACGATGGTGTAACCGTCTTGATTGAAAAGCGCTTGCGCTTCTTTTAGCTTGGCCGCCGTTTGCTTTTGAAGCAAAGCGATAGAAACCGGATATATTTTTGTGCCAAGATAATTTTCTTCATTCGCCAGTTGCAAATCCACAGTGATGCCGGGCACCACTTCTTGTACATTGACAAGCTGAGACTTTTTATTAATGCCCGAAATAAGGTCGGTCACCAACACCTCGTTGATTACCTCAGGCACGGCAGGGATGGCCCCCTGATAAATCACTTTGGTTTTGATAAAACCATATTGGCGGTTGTACAGCACCAATGACCAATCGCCGGATATGCCTTTAACGATGACATTCTCACGGTCCACCAGCGTCATCAGGGTATCGCTGCTCTCTGAAGCCGCGCGTTTGAGTTCGACAGGCTGGTCGTAGACATCGGTCTTGACCCAAGAAGCCATATCTTCAACATATTCGATATCGTCGGGCATTATCAGCGCACTGTACGGGTTGGGCGTCGGGTCGGGCGTGGGCAAAGCCACCACCACACTCTCCTCTTGTTTGCCAATATTGATTTTTGGGAAAACCACCAAAGCCAGCACCGTGAAAAACGCCGCAAAAATGATAGCCAGTGTGATGATAAGGCGGGTCAACCGGGCTTTGGGGGAGTATTTGTGTAAACTATTGGAGCGGTAGCTACTTTTCACCAACGGTTGTGGGCGCGATGACACGTAGCTGGATTTTAATTTGTTTTTTTTCATGCTGTACCTCAAAAGAAATATACTATATGTAATAAAGTTCGTCAAGAAAACGAGGGCAGAACAAATTATAAACGCTTTGTGAACGATGGGCCACACCCACCAAAACCCTTGACAATTATTTTAGGGCAAAATAGAATAAACTAATTGAACGATACATACTTATAAAGATAAGGAAACAAAACAATGAAAAGAATGGTTAGCGCAGTTTTAGCGCTTGGTCTCATATTGACATTAGCGGCTTGCGGCAACAAGGAAGATTCGGTCGCAGTGACGCCCACAACTGAACCCGTTGTATCTGAAGCAGTAGCGGCAACGCCCGTACCTGAACCGGAAGTGACGATGATTGAGATCGCGGCGGATACCGAATGGGTGAGTGAACCGATCATTATCACGTCTACCAGCGAATACGATGTGATTGGAACGCTGACAGCGGGTACCGAAGCGGAGTTGATTGCGGCGGGCACTGAATGGCACGAAGTGAAGGTGAACGGCACAACAGGATATGTTAAAGCGTCTGATGTGACAGGCGTTGAACCCTTGCCCTCGCCCTATTATATCTATATCGAAAAGGGCTCTCATACCATCAATGTTTACGAGATGGATGAAAACGGCGAATACAATACATTGGTCAAGCAGTTCTTGACAGCAACGGGTCTTACCGCAGGAAAAACCCCGACTGGTACATTCGCAATTGTTGAAAAGTATGAATGGAAGCAGTTCGATTCGGCAGGAGACAAAAGAGCCTATTCCTATTCGCCTTATGTGTCTCGGTTTACTGATGGCATCTATATGCACGGCCCGGTCTACGAATTTATGGATTTCGACAGTATGTTTGGCAACACCTATAAAGAAATCGGAACGAATGCCACGGCGGGATGCATGCGCACCTATACTGGCGCGGCTTACTGGATATATATGAACTGTCCATTAGGGACAACGGTGGAAGTGGTTAACGGCAGCCCCAAAGGCATCGAGACACCCGAGCTGATCGACCCGATTCATGATCGTGTAAAAGGCAAGTATTACGACATAACCGATCCTTTACGTGAGGATGCTGTGGATGCATCCAGTGTTTAGGTTTTAAGAAATAAAAGTTTAGAGGAGAGAAGATGGCATACCGAGCGCTTTACCGAAAATACCGACCTGAAACGTTTGCCGATGTCGTGGGGCAGTCACATATCGTTGATGTGCTGAAAAACCAGATATCAGGCGGTCGTATTGCGCACGCCTATTTGTTTAGTGGTCCGCGAGGCACAGGAAAAACCAGTACGGCCAAGATTTTTGCCAAAGCCATCAACTGTCTTTCCCCCAAGGGCGTGGAACCCTGCTTGGTTTGTGCGTCTTGCGAGAGCATCTATGATGACAATAGTGTGGATGTGGTGGAGATTGATGCCGCGTCCAACAACGGCGTGGAGAATATCCGCGATATCCGCGAAAATGCCAACCTGATGCCGGCAATTGGGAAGTATAAGGTTTATATTATCGATGAAGTGCATATGCTCTCTCAAGGGGCGTTTAATGCGCTTTTGAAAACATTGGAGGAACCGCCTGCGCATGTGGTCTTTATTCTGGCCACGACAGAACCGAAAAAACTACCCGCAACCATCCTATCCCGATGCCAAAAGTACGATTTTAAACGGCATTCTGTGGCGGACATGGTGGGGCGGATGGAATATGTCACACAGGACCAAAAGATACAAGCAAATAAAGATGCATTGACGCTGATTGCAAGAACAGCGATGGGCGGCATGCGGGATGCACTTTCCATTTTGGATCAATGCACATCCGGGCAGGATACGTTGACCATTGAAAGTGTGCTCACCGTATTGGGCGGAGCCAACCGCGAGGCTTTGTTAAATTTGGTCCAAAGCATCACGGCTTACGACGAAAAAAATGCGATTCTACAGCTTGAAGACTTAAAAGATTCAGGTGCGGATATCAAGCTGTTACATAAAGATTTGGCCTATCTGTTTTTGGCCATGTTATATCTTTCCAAGGGCGCGGATGCACTTTCGGCAGGAGTCTCTGAGGAAGAGGCGGAAAAACTGAGTAAGATGGCAGAAAACTTTGGCGGGAACGCACTGTTGCGTGCTGTGGAAACCTTGGTGGATAGTGAAGCCAAAATGCGGATGAACTCTTTGCCTGATATCGTACTGGAAGCTGCGGTGATTCGTCTGATGAGCCCGCAGATAGATGCGTCGGCGGATGACAGTGCACGGCTTGAGCGATTGGAGGCTATCGTAAAAGGGTTAAAGGACGGGTCTAATATAGCCGCGCCGATCAAACAAGAAAAACCCCGGAATACGCAAAAAACGACTCAGGTAGAACCGAGCGCACTGCAAAAAGAGGAAGCCCCCAAACCGACAAATACGCCAAACCCATCGGCAACCAAAGACGCGGAAGCGTTGTGGAGCAAAGTGCTGAATGCCATTCGGGACAACGATGGATATTTATATCCATATGCCAAGCAGATGCAGCTTTTTGAGAACAAAGGCGGCGCACTGACTTTTTACGCACCGAATGGTACGGCTTTCAACTTCCTCATCGATTCTGATAATCATGGGCGAGTGGAAGCGCACATTAAAGCGGTTTTTGGTGACGCGGCAAAACTGACCATCAAGCCACAAAAAGGCGATGCAAAAAAAACTGAAAAGGCGGTTCTTTTCAGCGATGATATGTTCGGTGGACAGGAAATTAAAGAGATTTAAAAGAAGATTGATATAGAAGGAAGAGGATATAAACAATGGATATTCAAAAAATGATGCGACAGGCACAAAAGATGCAGTCGGATATGCAAGTTGTACAGCAACAGTTGGAAGAAGCCGAAGTAACCGCGAGCGCGGGCGGCGGCGTGGTGACCGTGACGGTAACTGGGGCGAAAAAAATCAAAGCTATTAAAATATCGCCGGACGTGGTGGACAAGGACGACGTTGAGATGCTTGAAGATTTAGTGACCGCGGCGGTAAGCGAAGCGATGGACAAAGCGGATGAACTGGCCAAAGCGGAAATGGGCAAAGTGACCGGAGGACTCGGCGGCGGGCTTGGCGGCTTGCTTTAGAAGAAAAAGTGGAATAACCTTATGTATATTATTGAACCCCTGGCAAAGCTAATTCATCATTTTTCAAAGTTGCCCGGAATCGGCGCAAAGACCGCAATGCGGTTGGCTTTTCATGTAATCAAGATGGATAAAGACGAAGTCAAGCAATTTGCAGACGACATGGTGGCGGCAAAGGCGGGTATACGCACGTGTTCGGTGTGTAACAATTTGACCGATAAGGAAACCTGCCATATCTGTGCGGACACGCGCAGGGACGCATCAATTGTCTGTGTGGTGGAGGACTTCAAAGACGTTTTGGCATTTGAGCGCACAGGCGAATACCGCGGGCTTTATCATGTGCTGGGCGGGGTGCTTTCACCCATGGAAGGCGTAGGGCCGGAGGAAATCAACCTAAAGGCGCTAATCTTGCGACTAAGGGACGATACGGTGAAAGAAGTGATTCTGGCGACCAACCCGGATGTGAAAGGGGAAGCCACAGCGGTATATATTCAAAAGCTGATTGCGCCGATTGGCGTTACGGTTTCGCGCATCGCGCATGGTGTGCCGATTGGCGGAGATCTGGAGTACACCGATGAGGTGACACTCTCCAAAGCTTTGGAAGGCCGAAGAGAAGTATAGACGAGAAATCATAAAAAAGGGTGAGGGAGTAAAGCACTCTTTTTTGTTACCTTTATACCATATATTGTGGTGGGAATGAATTATTGCCAAACTTTAAACTTTTGGTGCATAATTTGTGATACGGTTGAAAAAGCAGATACTTTGTAATATGATAATTCAAGCTATTAAGATAGCGACATATTTTAACTGGTGAATAATGTACAATGACTATAAAAAACGTGAATATAAACATAAAAGAAAAAAAATATCTATGGTTAGCTGCGGCAGTGATACTGTTCGTGCTTTTATTATTACCTAAAACAGCCTTTGCCGATTCTGCACAGTTTGAAGAAGGCACAGTAACCGGCGTGAAAGTCAACATGCGGCTCCGGCCGTCGATTGATTCTCCGGTGGTTTGCCAAATCGATACCGGTGCGCGAATCGGGATATACTGTGAATATGATGATGGTTGGATACGGGTTATCTATGGCAACTATCGGGGTTATATTAAACGCGATTTGGTTTTCTTGCCCTCCGAGGATAGCTATCAGGGCAACGTCTACGGCGATGCACTAAGGCTTAGAAAAGCCCCGGCGGAATACAGCGATGTCATCTCTGAACTGGAAGTGGGGACACCGCTAACCATTGAAGATATTCAAGGTGATTGGTACTTGGTGTCGGTCAACGGTGAAAGCGATGTTGAAGGCTATGTGGCCAAAGACTATATTGAGCTGAGCGATGATGACATGGCTGAATATTATTTAGCGCCTGGCATGACCGGATCTGCGGTTTATAATATGCAAAAGGAGCTGAAGCGTCGTAATTTCTACGGTTACCCCTGTACTGGAGTGTACGGCACTGCAACCAAAAAGGCGGTTCGACTGTTCCAGGACTTGGCGGGGTTACCCAAAGACGGTATTGCATCGGCTGAAACGCTATCGATACTCTACTCTGAAGAAGATATTCATCTGGAAGGTTCTACGGCTGCGGGTTCGGGCGGTGTGGTTTTGATGTCCGACTGGTATACCGTGGTGAACGACAAGTTTAAAACGTTAACACCGGTAACGGTGGTGGATGTGCTGACCGGAAAAACATATCAAGTGATTCGTTATGCGGGCACCGGCCACGCGGACGTTTGTCCGGCTACGCCAAAAGACACAGCGATTATGCTGGAAACTTACGGCGGAGAGTGGAGCTGGGATCGCCGTCCCGTTTGGGTGATTATCAACGGCGTGATGTATGCGGCTTCCACCAACGGTATGCCACACGGTGTAGACTATAACCGCCATGACAATATGTACGGTCAGGTCTGCATACACTTCTACAACTCGGAAGGGCATGCTTCAGGTGTAATAGACGCCACCCATCAAGCGTGTGTGGAATACGCGTATAGGATTTCAAAGGATTAGATGCTTTGCTTGAAAGTTTAAGATAAGGTATACTATAAATAAATCAAACAGTTGATAGCGAAAAGGAGATATTTCGTTGAAATATAAAAATTACTTTCTGCTGGTAGCAGGATTATTGATTAGCCTTGCGGTGTTGTTTACGCCGAGTGAGGCGGCCGCAATGCCCTATTTTGAAGACGCAACCGTCATCACCGACGATATGCAGGTGATGATCCGTCCTTGGGAGGATTCCGGTGTGGTGACCACACTGCGAAGCGGCGTTGAAATTGGCGTTTTTTGTGAAGAGCGTGAAGGATGGTATCGTATCATATACGGGAACTATCGCGGCTATGCCAAAGTGGATGATGTTTTTCTTCCTTCCACGGATATTCTATACGGCAATTCCCTTGTTGATGATTTAGTGATTAAAGAGAACCCAAGCCCGTACGGGACATTAATGGGTACGCTAAATGCCGGCTATCCGCTGACCATCGAGGACATTGAAGGTGATTACTACTATGTAGTGGCCACTGACTTAGAGGGAAAAGATGTTGAAGGCTATGTAGAAAAAGAGCATGTCAACCAGACGGCTTCGGGAAAATCCGAAATGGTACTGGAAATGGGCATGGAAGGCGCAGAAGTTAGAAAAATGCAACGCAAGCTCTTTGAGCGCGGTTTCTATGGGTATTCAGCAGACGGCGTTTTTAGCAAATCGACAAAAACGAGTTTAGGGAAATTCCAAAAACATGCGGGGCTGGAGCAGACGGGTATTGCGGATGCTGAGACCTTAGAACTTTTGTATTCAGACCAAGATATTCATTCTTATGCGCAAGATAGAGGCGTTAATAATTCGGTGATGATGGCCTCTTGGTGGGATACGGTGCAGTTTGAATTTGGAAAAGGCAAAGTAGCCACAATCACGGATGTAAGGACAGGGAAATCCTTTAAGGTTCAGCGCTACTCGGGACATAACCACGCTGACTGCGAGCCTTTAACCGCTGAGGATACAGCCATTATGAGATCGATTTATGGTGGTTGGGCTTGGGACAGACGTGCAATATGGGTGACCATAGGTGGCACGACTTATGCCGCATCAATGAATGGCATGCCCCATGCCGCGGATGAAGCACGTATTAGCGGAAATGGCTTTAATGGTCACTTCTGTGTTCATTTTAAGAATTCCTATGGACACGGTAGCGCGGCCGAAGACTCTGAGCATCAAAGAATGGTCTCGAGCGCATATGCTTCATCCATATATTAAAAACGGCATCATTGAAAGGACAATAGATTAGATGAACGAAAAGAAGAGTAGAGTAGGACTTGCGATATTTTTAACGTTTATCATCACAACAGTGGTTGTGGGGATTTTCACATATACCGTAACGGTAGCGCTGGTCAACAGCAATAAAGACGAGAATCTGATCGAAGAGATGGATTCAGTTAAGGGTTTGATAGACAGCCTGTACTATCAGGAGGTTGACGACGATGTGCTGATTGATGGGGCGATACACGGCATGGTCAATGCACTGGATGACCCGTATTCGATGTATTTTGACAAAGAAGAATGGGCGGAGTTCCAAAAGGAACAGTCCGGCGAATATTCGGGTATTGGGGTGCAAGTGTCCTTTGATGAGGATATTGGTGGTGTGACGGTTAATCGTATATTTGAAGGCACACCGGCTGAAGCTGCGGGAATACAGATTGGTGATGTTTTGGTCGGAGCTGACGGCGAATCGTTTGAAGGCTATGAGTATCAGGACATTATTGATGCCATTCGTGGCAAAGAAGGCACCACAGTGGATGTGGATGTGCATCGCGGTGAAGAGACCTTTACGGTAGCTATCGTTCGGCAATCAGTGGTGGCCGATCAAGTTTATTACTATATGCGTGATGATGGGCTTGGCTATCTTGAACTATACAGTTTTAGTGGAAATTCCTTGGAAGGCTTTAATGAAGCCAAAGAATACTTTATATCGAAGGGTGCCGAAGGCATTATCATCGATCTTCGTTTCAATCCGGGTGGGGACTTATATATTGTCACCCAAATGCTGGATCAGCTTTTGCCCAAAGGGGATTTGATTATTACACGCGACCGACTGGGCAGAGAATCCTCTATTGGTTCAGATGCGAATATGTGGGATATCCCGATGGTGGTTTTGGTGAATGAAAGTTCGGCTTCGGCGTCTGAACTATTCTCCATTGCAATTCAAGACTATGAGCGTGGACCCATTATTGGGACCATCACTTTTGGCAAAGGCGTTGTGCAGAGCATTCTGCCGCTTGGCGACGGAGATACGGCCGTGAAGCTGACGACATCTGAGTACTTCTCACCTCTGGGACGTTCGATTAATGGCATTGGTGTCACGCCGGACTACGCGGTGGAAGACGAGGATTTGACTGACGATCTTGACCCGCAGATGGATAAAGCTGTAGAGGTTTTGACCGAAGCGATTCAATGAGTAATTAAAAAATATTCAAGGAGCGTGTGCATCGGCCCATGCTCCTTTTTTTTAAGGTCAGTATCAGGGCCTTTGTGGTGATTGGCTAGCCAAAGTGAAAGGCTTTTTGTATAATACGCATATGGAAAAGAAAACAAGAGAAGAGATACTAAAGCGACTGAGTGAGTTTTACGCGGATGCGAAACCCGCGCTGATCTTTACTAATCCGTTTGAACTCCTAATTGCCACTATGCTTTCGGCGCAGAGCACGGATGTTCAGGTAAACAAAGTGACGCCCGAGTTGTTTCGGCGCTATGGCACCGCAAAAAAGCTGATGCAAGCGGATTTAGGCGAAATAGAGGGACTTATTCAATCGGTTGGTTTTTATAAGACCAAAGCCAAGCACGTTATTGAAGCTTCGGGTATTCTGGTAGCGGAATATGGCGGAGTGGTACCGAAGAGCATTGAGGAGTTGATTGAACTGCCGGGGGTGGGCAGAAAAACCGCCAGTGTGGTCATCTCTAATGCGTATGATGTGCCTGCTATTGCGGTGGACACGCATGTTTTTAGGGTGTCCAACCGTTTGGGGCTGGCCAAGGCTAAAGACGTCTACCACACCGAAATGCAGCTACGTGAGGCGATTCCGAAAGCAGATTGGAAAGATGCTCATCATTGGATTCTCTGGCACGGACGCAAGTTCTGCAAGGCAAGGAAGCCATTGTGCGATGCTTGCTTTTTAAAGGATTTGTGTGTATATTATATTGATGCCAATTAGATAAAGGAAAATGTAAATAAGCGATGTTTATAGATAAAGCGAGAATATATATCAAGCCGGGTGACGGCGGGGACGGCTGTGTGTCGCTCCACCGTGAGAAATATGTCACCCAAGGCGGTCCGGATGGCGGCGACGGCGGAAACGGCGGAGACGTTTATTTTGTCTCGGATGAACGCGTGCGGACGTTGTTGGATTTTAAATACAAAAGAAAATACGTCGCAGGCAACGGTGAAAACGGGTCCAAAAACAATATGCGGGGCAAAAATGGTGAAGATTTGATTATTCACGTCCCTGCGGGCACCATCGTGAAGGATGAGGAAACGGGTAAGGTGGCGGCCGATATACGCCCGGAAGAAAGACGCAAAGTGCTATCCGGCGGTACTGGCGGCAAAGGCAATGCCAGGTTCCGCTCGTCCACGCGTCAGACACCGCGTTTTTCCACCCCCGGTCGTCGCACCAAAGGCAAATGGGTGACGCTGGAGTTAAAGACGATTGCGGACGTGGGGTTGATTGGTTTTCCGAATGTTGGCAAATCAACGCTTTTGTCGGTGGTGACCGGTGCGACGCCCAAAATTGGCAATTATCATTTCACCACACTTAGCCCAAACTTGGGTGTTTATGCGTATGGGGATACTTCCTTTGTTATGGCAGATATTCCGGGCTTGATTCAGGGCGCATCACAAGG
>JBFLKV010000201.1:0-6650 GCA_040883365.1 Eubacteriales bacterium | reverse complement strand
CTGATGCGATAAAGCAGGATATTGTTTTCGATATTATAGTCGATTATCGCATTCAGTGCGTCTAAATTTTTGGCGATCACCAGCCTTATGTTTTCGGGGGCTGCGTTTTTCAGGCGTAAGGAAAACATCTTGGTTTTATTGCTTCCAATATGAATACAAGCATATCCAATCGACATCTTTTTCACCTTCCCTGAACCGATAACTAAAGAAAATTCATATTTTTTATTATATCAGTTTTGTTTGTCAAAAGACAAATTAGCAGATGGAGGGTCTGTGACGCTGGTAATAAACACCGATACTTGATTGGATACAAACTGTTCTAAAACAATGTTCTAAGCGATTAAATTAAAATAAGTCATAAAGAAAAAAGCCTGCACTGGGCTTTTTTCGATGGATTTGATATATTATACATAATAAGGCAGGCGCGGGAGAAGACTGTGGATAGAGAAAATGCGACAAATAAAAAGAGGCATAATCGACTATTTATTTTGATAGCAATCCTTTTGGTGGTCTTACTGATCGGTGGTTTTTTGTTTTGGGAGAACAGGGAGAAAACGTCGGGTGAGCAAGTCTTGGCCGCGCCGATAACCGCGCCACCTTCGCCATCTGCAACACTTGCGGTGGTGGTACCTAAGCCAACCAAGCCGCCAATCTTGCCGAATATTTTACCGTATTATCAGCAGAATCCGGATACGGTGGGATATATTTATATTGAGAACACCGATGTGGATTACCCTGTGGTTTATAGTGGAGATAATGAGTTTTATCTCAATTATAATTTTGACAAGGAAGCATATGAAGCAGGCGCTATATTTTTGGATTTTCGCTGCGATATTGAGGATTTTGGAAAAACGCGTAACGTCATCATCTATGGTCATCGGATGAAGGACGGCACCATGTTTAAGTCGTTGACCAACTATCAAAATAAGACGTTTTTCTATGACAACCCAATCATCCAATTTGACACGCTATATCGGGAGCTAGAGTGGGAGGTCTTTGCGGTGTTTATCGCCCATACCGATTTTTACTATATTGATACTTACTTTCCGACTGATGCAAAATGGATGGCGCTACTTGCCGAGTGTCAAAGCCGATCGATGTACGAAACCGATGTGACCTTGGTTCCGAGCGATATTGTCCTCACGCTCTCCACATGTTCGGCAATAGAGAATAAGCGACTGGTGGTTATGGCAAAACTGATACGCTAAGTAAGATAGATAAAAACTTAAGGGAGGAAGCGATGAAAGAAGTAATCAAGTGGCTGCTCGAAAGTGAGCCGTATACGGCTTTTCGCACAAGGCTGGATATCTTGGATGAGCCTTTGGATGAACCTGAAGTACAGCAAGCAAAAAATGAGTTGATGGCGCATCCTCAAGTAAAAGCGTTGGTGGACGAGATATTGCAGTGGCCGGGTGCGGCGATCACTAACCACAAAAAGGCCGACCTGCTATATCATAAACTTGCCTTTGTAGCCGACCTTGGTTTCACCGGTGATGATTTGGGGCTTAGGGCTGTGTTGGAAAAAATCAAAGCAAATCGCTCGGACCAGGGTGTGCCCGAAATGCTTTGCCGTTTTCCTGTGGCGTTTGGCGGTACGGGTGAGGATATGTGGGCATGGATATTGTGTGATACGCCGCGGGTGCTCTATTCGCTGATCAAGATGGGCTTTCGTGACGATGGGGTAGATCAAGCGCTGGATGCACTGGTTAAATTATCGCGCGAAAACGGATGGCCATGTACGGCGTCACCTAAGCTTGGGAAATTCCATGGACCAGGGCGAAGAAGTGACCCGTGCCCGTATGCAACGCTTTTGATGCTGGAAACACTGGCCGAAACCGACATGATTAACAGTCCTTCGGCGCATGCTGGCACGAACGCACTTTTGGATCTTTGGGAAAGAAGCGGAGAGACTTCACCCTACCTTTTTAAGATGGGTACGGATTTTAGAAAACTAAAAGCACCATTTATTTGGTACGACATTTTGCATGTCGCCGATGTGCTGTCTCGATTTGAATGGGTACATCATGATGCGCGGTTTGTCGAAATGTTGGATATCATTGCGGCCAAAGCAGATGCGGAAGGCAAGTTTACGCCTGAGTCAATTTGGATGGCATGGAAAGGATGGGATTTTGGCCAAAAGAAAGTGCCATCATCCTGGCTGACTTTTTTGGTTTTTCGGATAATGAAGCGTGTGGGTCGGTTGTAAAGAACCATGCAATTTTAAGCGAAGGCCAACACCTGTCAGGACAGCATAGGACGTTTGTTATTTTGGTTTTGTTAACCTTTCTTACTTGGCGTAATTATCCGTTAGTCTGCTAAATAGTCTGCCAAACTTAATTGAAAATAAGTATATGAGTTTTGTTTGAAGCGATTGTGCAAAGCTGTGACATATTATGAAAGATTTTTTATGTAATCGTTTAGCGATACCTTGACCCACCTCTTGTGGTGTTTGCATGAATTCCTTTGGAATCGGCAGGGGTGATGAAGAACGTGTTTTTGTCAGTGGAGGGTGAATGATCTGAAATGTTATGCCGCTATCCTTATATTCTAAGTTGAGGCATTTTGCAAGCGTTTCAATAGCACTCTTGCTTGATGCATACGGACTTAAATTGCTAAATCCCATAACGGCAACACCAGAGCTCACAAACATAATTTTGCAAGGCCTTTGTTCTTTAATGGTAGGTATGACGGCCTTTGATATATTTATTGCGCCGTAGTAATTAACGTCAAAGACTTCCTTATAGGTTTCTGTAGACGTATCCATAAAACGACTGAACGTACACTTGCAAGCATTGTGGATTGCGATATCAATAGGCAAACGAATCTTGGTAACTATTTTGGCAACTTCGTCATATTTACTCACATCACATTTATATCCGTTTATTGATTCTGGGTATTCGTTTTTTAGTTTAATAATATTATCTATATTGATATCCAAAACATGGACACAGTGACCGTCCTTTAATAGTTGTAAGGCGAGTGAATAGCCTATTCCTTCGTTGGCTCCGCTTATCAACACATTACCCATTGATATTGGCTCCGTATATATTTAAAAAATTATCAGTATACTCGCTAATCGTCGTTTTAAACGCATCAATGATATGACTATCGATTGATTGTGAGATAACGTATTTACTATACATAAAGAAAATATACGAGTAGTAGTGTTTAGCCATTATTTCATAACCATAGTCCTTTAAAACAGATACCTCTATGAGTTCGCTAAAGATATGTTTTTGGAAGTCAATCGGCATATCAAAGAAGTATTTAATATATATCGTTCTCATTTGTACATTGTTGTTTTGTTCAATAACGGATAGCTTAACAAACTTAATAACGCTATCATTTAACAAGTATTGTTCCACAAATCCTAATGTAGTCGCCTTAAAAATATCGTCATTGACATCGTCAAAGGATGCATTTTTAAACAGACCTATCATCTCATTGGTCAGCTCTATAAACTGACCGATAATCGATTCCAATATATCGTTTTTATTCTTGTAGTGATAATACACTGTACTTTCTTTTATCCCTACTTTCTTACAAATATCACGGATAGAAACACTTTCAAAGCCTTTTTGTGACATTAAATCTAATGATATTTCTAATATGCGGTCTTTTGTATTCATGATTCACCTCTAACGGTTGTTAGATATATTATACCTAACGACTGTTAGAGCGTCAAGAAACATTTTAGAGTATTCGCATATGCGCGCAATACAAACAAGATCAATGACCCACTTACCCGTCCATATGCACCACTTACCCTTAAACCATAGCGGTTAATGCTTTAAAAGCACTATGATAAGGCATCTAAAGAAACCGAGGTTATCAAAAATGATCGAAGTTAAGGATTTAAAGAAGAATTATAAGGACGTAAAGGCCGTTAAAGGTATTTCGTTTTCGGTAAAAAAAGGCGATTTCTTTGCTTTTTTGGGCGAAAACGGGGCGGGGAAATCGACCACCATCAATATCATTGCAACGCGACTCAAAAAGACATCCGGTGAGGTGATTATTGGTGGAAACCGCGTGGATGAAAACGATGATGCCATCCGGCGGGATTTAGGTGTGGTTTTTCAGGGCAACATGCTGGACGCTTTTTTGACCGTGCGTGAGAACCTGATGACGCGGGGGCGATTGTACGGGCTGACCCAATCGGAAGTAAAAACGCGTATTGAATTGCTCTGCGACCAGCTGGGGTTGACCGAGTTTATCGACAGACGCTACGGCAGGCTGTCGGGCGGACAAAAGCGACGGGCGGATATTGCGCGCGCGTTGATTCACGAGCCAAAGCTTTTGATTTTGGATGAACCCACCACGGGGCTGGACCCCAAAACAAGGCAGGCGGTATGGCGGGTCGTTAAATCGTTAAGCGAGACGACTGGGTTAACCATTTTTTTGACTACGCACTATATGGAAGAAGCCGCAAATGCGGATGAAATTGTCATTATCGATGCGGGAGAAATAAAGGCGAAGGGCAATCCTGAAACCTTGCGCAGCACCTATAGCACCGATCGACTGGTGATGATACCCAAGGATAGGGCAAGGCTGGCTGATGGGCTGAAACAGATGCGACTGGATTATATAACGAATAAGGAAACGCTGACGGTCGAACTGCCAAACTCATTTGCGGCACTGGATATTATCCAAGTACAAAAAAACCACATTGATGAGTTTGAAGTGATTCGCGGGGATATGGACGATGTGTTTATTCGGGCGCTTGCGGGCAACGACAAGCAAGAGGGAGTGAATTGATATGAATGAAGTTTTAGCTTTAACGGGGCGGAATATCCGCCGATATTTTAGAGATGTAGGTGCAATACTTTTTTCTTTTTTGAGTGTATTTATTGTAGCAGCGCTTTATATTTTCTTTTTGACGGATATGCAGATTGAAAGCGTTCGCGCAACGGTTGGGAATTTGGCCGATATCGACAGCGTGATTATCGCTTGGGTGGTCGGAGGTTTGCTGTGCATTCCGGCGGTGAGTGTGCCTTTGTTTCTCTTGTGCTTCAAGGTAGACGATGTTGTCGATGGCGTGGCCGATGATTTGCTCGTCTCCCCAGCGGGTCGGTTTAAGATTTTGCTGGGATATAACATTTCGGCATGGCTGGTGGGGCTGGCGATGACGCTCTTGACCTTTGGGCTTTGTGAGGTTTTTATCGCAGTCAAAGGCGGGGAGCTGCTGTCCATGGCTGATGCTTTTCGTGTGATGGGTGTGCTGGGCTTAATGGTTTTGGCCTTCTCGGGATTGTTTTTTCTGATTATTCTATTTATGAAAAAAAGATCGTCGGTGATGGTGATTACGAGTGTTTTAAACACATTGCTCGGATTCTTCCTTGGCCTATTCGTGCCGGTGGGCATACTTTCCGAAAACATCGCGTCGGTGATTAAAGCATTTCCGCTGCTACAAGGGGCGTCTTTGGTACGGCAGATTTTGATGGGAGCCCCCTTGAACGCATTGGAACAGCAGACCGGCGCGGCGGCGATTGGCGAAATAAAATCCGTCTATGGCGTTACGATTGTTTTAAACGAACATCTATTGACCACCTCTGATATAATAATGATATTGTTTGGGTTTGCTGTGCTTTGCTATGGTGCGTCGTACATATTCTTTGCGCGCCAAAAGCAGCATTAGAAAGATAGGGAGAGATATGGAGATTCGGCTGGTTTGCAGACAAGAGAATATTGCGACCGTAAAAGCGCTGTTGAATATGGGCGGGATAATCGTCCGCGAAGAGGCCGACCTTGTCTTTGTGGAAAAAGGCATGGAAGACAAGGCGCAAGCAGAAGCCATGATTGTTTTCACTGTGCCTGTGTTGCCCGCTCTGATTGAAAGCCTTAAAAGCTTTGGGCAATCTGAAGAACCGATTAAAATGTTAATCGGTAAGAAAAATGAGACGTTTTGTCCCATTGATATTGACGATATTCTCTTTATTAACGCGGTGGATAACAACGTGTATGCGCACGGCAAGAACAAGACGGAGTATGTCATCCGGCCAAAATTATATCAGCTAGAAGCCAGCATGTTACCGGAATATTTTATACGTATCAACAAATCTGAGATTGTCAATATTCGACACATTCAAAAGATTGTGCCTATGTTTAAAGGCAGACTGCTTATCTATATGGAGAACAAAAAAGAGCCGCTGGATATCTCACGGAGTTACGCCAAAGGGTTCAAGGAAAGGCTGGGAATATTATGATTCGCAAAGACTATTTTGTCCGTTTTGCCTATACTGCTATTATATCAGTGGTGATTTCTTTGGTGGTTTCGGCTCTGGTTGATACGGTGGATTTCACAGCACTATCTTTGGCAAAAAGCGTGGCGCTGGGCGCGGCGATTTGGCTGTCGGCTGAGTTCTTGACCGAGTTTTCGGCCAGGCGTTGGCCGCACCGTATAATGCCGGGATATATCGCTTTGTTTATCATCATCGCTCTGGGCACTGGGCTGGGTACATGGCTGATGGGACTGGGACCGATCAAGACGATTTTGCTGGTCTGTATATGTGCCGAAATTTTTGGGTTTGCCATTGCTGTGACATATCATATGCGCTACACAAAAAAGCTAAATGATCAGCTGAAACAATATAAAAACAAAATAGAGGAAACAGACTAATTGGCTCGATAATCTAGCGCACGAAAGTGCGCTT
>JBFLKV010000200.1:0-7049 GCA_040883365.1 Eubacteriales bacterium | reverse complement strand
GAATCTTATTCATCAAATATCTCCTTTAAATCTTGGAGTAATTCTGCCACACTATTATAAACCAAATCCGGCTTAATTTCACTGCTCTTGATATCCGATTTGTTCGTTTCTCCGCTCAGGACCGCGACGCCCAGCATACCGCCTTTTTTGGCCGTTGCGATGTCAGTATATAGCCTGTCTCCAACCATGGCGATTTCATTGGGTTTAAGCCCTGTGGCCGACACAATATAGTCGACAGTGGCCGCTTCCGGCTTTCCAAGATACTTGGGCGTCTTCCCTGTCGCGTTCTCAATCATTTTGGCCATGGACCGACAATCCACCAAAAAGCGCCCTTTTTCCAGCGGACAGACATCATCTGTGTTAGTGGCAAGGTACGGCACCCCGTCCATAATATAATCCACTAAAATCGTCAGTTTACTAAATGTCAGCTCACGGTCAAACCCCAGCACAGCATAATCTATCACCTGACCGGATTTTTCTACCACACGAATCCCCGCTTTTCTAAGTTGCTTTTTAAGTGCTTTTGTGCCGCACACATAGACCGATGGCTGTTTAGTTCTTTTCTTGATATAAGCTGCCGTCACATCCCCCGATGTCATGATGCGGTCTATATTAAAAGCGCCAAGCCCCATTCGCTTCAGCTTGTTTACATATTCCTTCGGGTTTTTAGACGAATTATTGGTGAAAAAATAAAACGCAAAGGTTTTTTCAGCCAAAAAGCTGATGATTTCCTTTGCGCCTTTTATTCTTTTATTCCCCAACCAAAGCGTTCCGTCCATATCAAAAACAAACGCTTTGATTGCTTTTAGTTTTTCTTTATTTTGCGGCATGCGGTCACCCATCCTTTTGATTGGTTATAGCATACCACAAGTGTATTTTACCCCTCAAGCAAATTTTATACGCTTACCGCTGTCCTTCCAGCACTGTATACGCAATGTTGGTCGAGTGGTCGGCCACACGCTCTAAGTTGGTTACAAGGTCGGTAAAAATCATACTTGCTTTGGGGCTGCACTGGCCGTTTGTCAGTCGTTTGATATGGTTTTCTTTATATGCAATCTCCTGATCGTCCACCAGTTGCTCAATCTCAATCACGCGCTCAGCCGCTGCATGATCGACGTGTTCAAAGGCGATGATTGCTTTTTCCAGTGCTTCGGTGACATTATCCCGCATCGCAATCAGCTCGTCGTTTGCTATTTTGGTTATCTTCACCTTTTGGTCAATGCGAACCGTCGCATATTCCACAAAGTTTTCGGCATGATCGCTAATACGCTCAAGGTCTGTGATGACATGGAAGAGATCCGCGATAAGTAGCGAGTCCGTTGCCACCAGCTCCTCGGCGCTCAGCTTGGCCAAGAAAGACGTTAATTCATGATTGTAGAAATTCACAATCTTCTCCTGCTCCAGCACCTGCTCAATCACACTCTCATCCTTGTCGAAAAATGCCTTCATAGAAAGATTGAAATTATTCAGTGCCAAATCAGCCATATCTTTGACCTCCTTGAGCACTTGCCCTAATGCGAGAGTGGGTGTATCGATAATAGATGCCCCTGTGATATATTTCAGTTTCTTCTGCGGTTTTTCTGCATCTTTTCCCGGAATAATAAACTCGGCCATCTTGATCAGCACTTGTGGTATGCCGATCAGCAATAGCGCGGTGGTCACATTAAAGAGCGTATGGAAATTAGCCAGCTCCGCTTTGGCCACATCTGCCGCATTGGCTGCGTTAGGATAAAGCAGGCCGGTAAAGTTTTTGACCCACTCAACAATCGGTAGCACACGCACCAGAATGAAGAACAATATAACCCCGGTCACATTGAATATCAGATGCACCATCGCGGTACGTTTAGCTGTTTTACTGGTGCCAATCGACGCCAAAACTGCCGTGACACATGTGCCGATATTTAGACCCATAATAAGATATATGCTGGCATCCAGCGTAATCAATCCCTCACTGGCCAGAGCAATCAAAATACCCATAGTTGCAGAAGAGGACTGAATGAGCGCCGTGAATAGCGTGCCAAATAGAATTCCGATCATCGGGCTTTGGAAATTGACGATAAAGTCACTAAACGCTTGCAGTTCTCGTAACGGCTTCACCGCATCGCTCATGATGGTAAGACCCATAAACAGAATACCAAATCCAGCCAGCGCTTCACCGACGCGTTTGACCGTGCGTTTTTTGCCGGTCATCATAATCATCACACCGATGAATAAAAAGAGTGGGGCTATTTTGGTCAGCTTTAATGCCGCAATTTGTGCGGTGATGGTTGTACCAATGCTGGCACCCATCAAAACGGGCGTGGCTTGCAGAACGCTCATCACACCGGCATTTACAAAGCCTACAACCATAACAGTGGTTGCTGATGATGATTGGATAATCGCCGTAATACCTGCACCAACCCCCAACCCCATAAAGCGGTTTTTGGTCACTTTCTCCAGGCCGTTTCTTAAGCGATCACCTGCCGTGTTTTGCAGGCCTTCGCTCATAATTTTCATACCATAGATGAAAATCCCAAGCCCACCCAGCAGCTTAAACACTGCAAAAATGATTTCAGTTGTCGTCATATTCATTTCTCCTAAAAACTATATTAATCTTTATCTAAATCAAATTTAAAAAATCCAATTGGCGCAACGCCTCATACGCCACTATCGCCACAGCATTGGATAGGTTCAGCGACCGTCTTTCCTTATCCATCGGAATCTTAATCGCCGTTTCAGGGCTGCCTTTAATCAGCGCTTCCGGCAGTCCGGCCGTTTCTTTACCAAACAAGATAAAGTCGCCATCCTGAAACTGAACATCAGTATAATACTTTTTTGCCTTGGTTGAGGCATAAAAAAATCTGCACCCCTTATATTTATCAAAAAACGCGTCCAGATTCTCATGAGTTTCCACGCTGGCAAAGGGCCAATAATCCAGTCCGGCTCTTCTTGCCTGCTTTTCGTCAAGATCAAAACCCAAAGGCTCTACGAGGTGCAGCTTCGAATTGGTAATCGCACATGTGCGCGCAATATTCCCTGTGTTTTGTGGAATTTCTGGTTCCACCAGTACAATGTTTAAGCTCAACTTTCGCCCCCATTTTCGCCTTTTCATCTGCATTATATCGACTGCCTGTACAATACGCAAGGAAAAACTACACTTCGTTTATGCTGAAATTACATTTATATTACAAAAAAGCCGTTTACTCAATAGCAAGCGGCTTTTTCTAGGGGTTATAAAGTTTTTAAGAGAGGTTTACTTGATTTCAATTTTCTTGTCAGTGATGTATTTCTCATCCTTATTTAGTGTGATTTTCAACACGCCGTTTTCAAAAGATGCATCAATGCTTTCCTGGTCGATGCCCTGCAAGGAAAAGCTTCTTTCCTGTTTACCAAAGCAGCGCTCTCTTCTGACATAGTTATCGTTCTTTTCTTCCTTTTCCTCGGATTTTTCCACGGAAACGGTCAGTACGTCATTCTTTGCTGTGATGTTGATATCGCCTTTATCATATCCCGGTGCATTCATATGAATCTCATAACCGGTCTCGGTTTCTTTAATATCTGTTTCCAAGCTGCGTACTGCATCCGCCCAATGCGGAAAATCGTCTCTGAAAAAACTGTTAAACAAATGATTCGGTCTGGTCGGAATTAAATCAAACATACTCTTATCCTCCTTTAAATATTTTTATCTGTTTTCTATGTTCGTATTATAGCTTATAGGTCAAAGAAAGTCAAAGTATATTTTGTAAATAATTTATGAACGCTCAACTTTTACTTTACAACGGAAAACAATTCGTGTATGTTAGTAAGTGCTTACATACATCAATAAGGAGAAACTATGTCCACCGCAAGAGAAAAAATCATTCATGCCGCTACGCAATTGTTTGACGAAAACGGATTTGGCGAAGTCACCACCAAAGAGATCGCCCAAAAAGCCGGCGTTTCGGAAGTCACCGTTTTTCGCAACTTCGAATCCAAACGCGCGCTTTTTTCTGAAATTCTAAAAAATGAATCTCACCCATTTAAAGTGCATCAGTATCTGTCCGAATCGGCCACATACGACCTGGAGACGGACGTCAAAGCGATTGCCAATATGCTGATGGATACACTGGAGAAAAACCTACCGTTGATGCGCATGGTTTTTAGGGACTCTCATTCATCGGGTGAAAGAAAGCGGGTCGCGCATCGTGACCACGAGGCAAAGGAATGTATTCTTGAGTATTTCACAAAAATGCATGAGCTTGGTAGAATATCGGTTCCCCCAAAGATGGCCATGCGGTTTTTGTTCTCAAACTTAAGAGGCGTTCTTACAAAAGCCATGTTCCATTCGGTCGAAAATGTCGACCGTGAGTATTTCGACTGGATGGTTGATAAAATCATTGAAGTTATACGATAGCAATCAAATTTAAATTTTATATATACTGAAAGGAAAACCTATGACAAAACTTTTTAAGTACTTAAAACCCTACACGTCTTGGATCATACTTGTCATCACATTGACTTTGATTCAGGCCTTTAGCCAATTGTATCTGCCCAATTTGATGAGCGATATTGTGGACAAAGGTGTGGTGGGTGGCGATATTAACTTTATCATCAAAACCGGCCTTATTATGCTTGGCTTTACGTTGGTCGTTTCGGTTGCCACCATTGTTGCCCGTTTGTTCGGTGCAAAAACAGGTGTGGCCTTTGCGCGAGACCTGCGAAGAAAAATATTCGTCAAAGTGGAAAGCTATTCTCTGCATGACTTTGACCAGATTGGTACTTCTTCACTCATTACACGAAACACCAATGACGTAACGCAGGTGCAAAACGTGATGGTCATGATGCTGACCATGCTCATCTTTGCGCCACTCATGTTAGTGGGCGGGCTGATTATGGCGCTTCGAACCGATGCGCCGCTATCTTGGATCATTCTTGTGGCAGCCGGAATTCTTGGCATCGTCATCGGATTCGTCGCCTCCAAGGGCCTTCCGCTGTTTAAATCCATCCAAAAGAAAATTGACAAAGTCAACTTGGTGCTGCGGGAAAGCCTAACCGGCATCCGCGTAATACGCGCTTTTAACAAAGAAAAATTCGAGGAAACGCGTTTTGAAGCGTCCAACGCCGATTTGACTGATACCAGCATTAAAGTATTCCGAATCATGAGCTTTTTGTTTCCGGCTTTGATGCTCATCATGAATATGACCACCGTGGCCATTGTCTGGTTTGGTGCACAACGCATCGACAGCGGCAATATGCAGGTGGGTGACATGATGGCGTTTCAGCAATATGCGATGCAAATCATGTTTTCCATCATGATGGCAACGATGATGTTTGTCATGATTCCACGTGCTTCCGCATCAGCCGAACGCATCTTGGAAGTCCTCGACATGAAAAACGAAGTGTTAGAGACGGAAAATCCTAAAAAAGCCACCGACGCTTGCGGTTGCGTTAGCTTTAAAAACGTCAGCTTCTCTTACAAAGGCGCCGAAAAGCCCGTCCTTAAAAACATCAGCTTTGACGCCAAGCCCGGCGAAATGACCGCGATTATCGGCTCGACAGGCTCCGGAAAAACCACACTCATTAATCTGATCCCGCGTTTCTATGAAGCGTCCGAAGGTGAAGTCTTTGTGGATGGCGTGAACGTACGCCAGCAGAGCAAAGCCACCTTGCGCGCGAAAGTGGGCCTGGTGCCACAAAAAATGAGCCTTTTCTCGGGCACCATTCGGGAGAATATGCAATATGGTAAAACGGACGCGACGGATGAAGAAATCCTTGCGGCACTAAAAACCGCACAGGCCAGTGAGTTTATTGACCACTTAGAAGATGGTCTTGACGCACACGTAGAACAAGGCGGAGCCAACTTCTCGGGCGGACAAAAGCAGCGGCTCTCCATTGCAAGAGCGTTGGTTCGAAAACCTGAAATATATGTGTTTGACGATAGCTTTTCGGCACTGGATTTTAAGACCGATGCCCAGCTTCGAAGTGCACTTAGAAAAGAAATAGAGAATGCCACCGTGCTACTTGTGGCGCAACGGGTGAGCACCGTGATGAACGCCGACCGCATTTTGGTTCTGGACCAAGGCGAAATGGCGGGCATGGGCACCCATAAGGAATTGTTAAAATCATGCGATGTCTATAAAGAAATTGTAGCGTCTCAGCTGTCTGAGGAGGAACTTGGCAATGAGTGAAAATCAAACAAATAAACGCACCAAAGCAAATCAACCCATGCAGCCGCGCGGCGGTGGCCCGGGCCACCACGCACCCTTGGTTACCGAAAAGCCTAAGAATTTTAAAGGTACCTTTCGGCGACTAGTCAAGGACGTCGGCGCTCAAAAAGTTGCGGTTCTCTTTGCCCTCATCATGACGATCGGCGCAACGGTGTTTGTCATCGCCGGACCAAAAATGCTGGGTAGAGCCACCACCGAAATCTTTACCGGACTTTTCAGTGGTATCGGCATCAATTTCTCAAAGATCTTGGGCATTATCACAACCGTGGGGATTTTGTATCTCATTAGTGCCGCCCTTAATTATGGTCAACAGTATTTGATGGCCGGTGTATCGCAAAAAATCGTCTATAAGATGCGTGCGAACGTAAAAACCAAGCTGGATAAACTGCCATTAAAGTTTTTTGACCAGCATTCCCACGGCGATATCCTTAGCCGTGTGACCAACGATATCGATACCATCAGCGGAACACTCCAACAATCGCTCACCCAGATTATCAGCGCGGTGGCCACCATTTTGGGTGTGACCGTGATGATGTTCAGCATCTCCTGGTTGATGGCACTTATTACCCTGATCATTTTACCGCTGGCTGGCATGATTACACAATTTGTCGTCAAGCGCTCCCAGAAGTATTTTAAGGGTCAGCAAAAGGAGCTGGGTCTGCTGAATGGACATGTCGAAGAGATGTTCGGCGGACATACCGTAGTGAAAGCCTACGGAAAAGAAGAAGAATCCATCGAAACCTTTGACGAAGTCAACGAAAAGCTCTATCAGGTCGGTTGGAAAGCGCAGTTTATGGGCGGCATCATGATGCCCCTCATGAACCTTGTCAACAACTTCTCCTATGTTCTGGTCTGCGTGATTGG
>JBFLKV010000199.1:0-4130 GCA_040883365.1 Eubacteriales bacterium | reverse complement strand
CAAACATTGGAGAATGCTTTGGACGCCATACCGCCACATTTATGATTATGGGCGCAAACTGCACCCGCAACTGTCGTTACTGCAAAGTGGATAAAGGAACACCCACCCCGCTGGACGCTAATGAACCCAAGAATTTGGCGCATGCCGCCAAGGCGCTGGGGCTAAAACACACGGTGGTCACCTCGGTGACGCGGGACGATTTGCCGGATGGCGGCGCCGAGCATTTTGCCAAAACCATATTGGCGTTAAAAAGCGCACTGCCGGAATCCACTGTTGAGGTACTGATCCCTGACTTTAAGGGCGATAATACTGCTCTAAAAACAGTACTGGACGCAAAACCGGATATTCTTAACCATAATACCGAAACCGTGCCTTCGCTGTACAGTCAGGTGCGCCCCATGGCCGTTTATGCGCGATCTATACAATTGCTTAAACGATCCAAGGAAATCGACCCCGCCATCCACACCAAAAGCGGTTTGATGGTGGGACTCGGTGAAACCAAAGAAGAGGTGCTTTCGGTCATGCGTGATCTTCGCGATGTGGATTGCGATCTGCTCACCATCGGCCAGTATCTCAGACCTTCACCCAAGCATCTGGACGTGGCTGAATTTATCACACCCGAACAGTTTGAGGCTTATAAAGCAGAAGGCCTTGCCATGGGTTTTCGCTATGTCGCCAGCGGCCCATTTGTTCGCTCGTCCTACCATGCGGCCGAAGCGATAACGGCTTTGCAAGATTAAAAAAAAACAGCACCGAAATCGGTGCTTTTATTTTGTGATTTTCTCCTCTGTGGTATAATGGATTATCAGATTAATTGAGGTATTCTAGTATGCTTGGACTGGCTTTAGAAGGTGGAGGTGCCAAGGGCGCCTATCATATCGGTGCGTATCGCGCATTGACCGAAGAGGGACTTGTTTTTGACGGCATCACCGGCACATCCATCGGCGCATTAAACGGTGCGATGATGGCACAAGGTGATTTTGATGCTTTAGAAGAATGGTGGAAAAGCGCCGATTCTTCTGCGCTTTTTGATGTCGATCAGGTGAAAATCAATCAACTACTAAATCGCAACATCGACCGCGAGACCATGCACTATCTCTTAAAAAAAACGCGTAGTATCATCGGCAACCGTGGGCTGGACACTCAGCGCATCCGCAAAGTCTTGCACCATTTTATCGACGAAGACAAATTACGGGCCTCCAAGGTGGATTTTGGTTTGGTGACCGTTGCGCTTTCTTTTTCCAACCTAAAACCTTTGGAGCTATATAAAGAGGATATCCCGGAAGGTCAAATTGTTGATTATCTGATGGCCTCGGCCAACCTACCGGTTTTCAAAATCGAACCCGTGGAGGGTCAATATTTTCTGGACGGCGGATTCTATGATAACTGCCCCATCAATCTTTTGATTGAAAAAGGTTACCAAGAGATTTTCGCTATCCGCACCTTAGGTCCGGGCATCTCACGCTCACCGATCGACGAAAATGTTAAAGTGACACAAATTATTCCTTCCGAAAACATCGGCAATGTTTTAAACTTTGATCCTAAAATCATCAAGAAAAACATCGATATGGGATACTGCGACGCCAAGCGCGTGTTATCTCCACTGGCTGGAAAGCGCTACTATCTTAAGTTGCCCAGCCAATCAATCGATTATCTTAATCTATTTGTAAACATCGATACCGCTTCCGCGGAATCCATCGCCGAACGGCTGTGGCTGCCAAAGATGTATTTAAAGCGAATGATTCTAGAGCAAATTGTCCCCGAAACCGTCAGTTTTTTGGATTTGGGTGAAGATGCCTCCTATCAAGATATCACCCTTGGTGTACTGGAACATCTCGCCGAAAGTTGCGGTATCCCTCGCTTTTCTATCATGAATCTGGATTCTTTTATTGCAGAACTAAAAAAAGCCAAGCGGCCGAGTAATAAAACATTTCAGTCGGATAAAGCCTTTGTGCTGAACCTGTTGGCGGAAGCACTTTTAAAGCAATTGTAAAGCCATCTTGCGCTTCACATCACCCAGTATTTATCTGTCGAAACAAACATGCTATAATAGATTTAGCATATGGCGAAGCACATCGCTTCGGCACAACCTTGAAACAAACGCATTTGAAGGGGTTTTTTAAATGAAACGGATTAATTTCATCATTATCGCTTTTCTGCTAGTGCTCTGTCTTCCCATTCTGGTCAACGCTGATACCAGCGTTCGCGTCACACTTTCGAGCAACGATATTTGGGTCGCCGAAGGCGAGCAAGCCAGCCTTAAAATCGATGTGCTAAACACCGGCACCGATCCCATCACGATTTCTGGATATACCCTAAACGGAGTCACCGAAACCACAGATATCACCATCAACGGTGGTTCGGTTCATCGTTTTAACTTGAAAACCGATATCGATTTTGGGACGGATATCCAAAAAAGCGTTATCTCCAGCGTAACGATTAATGAGCTGGGTACCGTTTCCTCAAACGCCACGGTGCTTTACAAAAAAACCAGTGTACCCGCCACCTTAATCATCGACCCGCTAAGCACGGTGGTGAACGGCGGAGAAACCGTGGAATACACTATTGCATTTACCAACAACAGTGCTTATGATTACACCGATATTTCGATTGCCATGGATAAGACCACAATCGTACCGGCTTTTTCTTGCGCCCCAGGCGAAACGCAGACATTCACCTACAGCCGCCCCTACACCAAGGCCTCGGAGCACATCTTTTCGTATACTTTTAGCTATCTCGAAACCGATGGGTCTACCAAGACCTCGGGCGGAAGTGAGCGCGCGACGGTTTCGGTGTATGCTTCGCAGCCAACTGGCGAACTTTTGGAAGGGGCAGAACTTTTGCCCAGCGTGCTGACCGCCATGGCCGATGAAGACACAGGCTATGACCTTCGGTTGTATCTTAAAAACAATAGCACGACTGTGCTGACCTCGGTGCATGTCTACGACCAAAACGGCACCGATTACGGCGGATGGTCCAAGATTGGCCTCGGCCAAACCGCAGGCATGACCATTTCGCTGACCCCAGTGGAGGAGACCACCTACGTCTTTACAGCGTACGGCGAGGACGCCAACGGTGACATGCGCATGATGACCGCCGATGCGGTTCTGATCGCTGTGGGCAGTGTGCCCGACGGGTTTGGCGAAGTTGATACTTCCGGTACAGTAGTGAACACCACGCAGGACACCGAGCCTATCACCATCGCCAAGGCTTCTAACAGCAAAAAAGTCTATGTCGTGCTTGGGATTATCGTAGGCGGCATCGTACTGTCCCTTTTGGTCATCGTTTTGCTGGCCTCAGGACGCAAGAATATTGTGCGCACAAAAACCAGAAAGAAAAGCAGCAAAGGAAAAGGCGGGCGCAATATCTTTTAAACCATAAAAATAAGAGCGGGCATATAGCCTGCTCTTTTTTGTTTCTTGCTCATTATAAAATCGCTTTCGCCCATTCGGTCGCCCGCTCAATCTCGCCGTCCTTCATCGGGCCTTCGACACCAGCCACAAAAAAGCCCATAGGTTCAGCGACCACGGCCGCACCTTTTCTCTTCAGCACCCTTGCCATCTTCGCGGCGGCATAGCCAAAAAACTTCTCGAAAAAATTAAACATCTTGGAGTCTAAATCCACTTTATCCGATCGTGTATCAAACACCAGTGCTTTTTTGCCCGCCAGGTTGGGCAACGATTTGAGCACCCCAGTCATGACCGGCGTGGGGTTAAACGCACGTGTGGGCGAGCCCACCACCAGCGCATCCGCATCCGCAATATCCTCCGTCTTGAGGTCTGCGGCACTAACGGTCACTGCGCCCTTGGCTTTCAGCGCATCCGCCATGGCCTCAGCCACCTTTTTTGTATTGCCAAAAACCGAATCATAGAGTACGACAATCTTCATCCGTTTTCCCTGCCTTAAAAAAATTTTTTCGCTTTATTTAGTTAATATTCTATCAGATATGGGGCGGGGGTGCAAAAGAAGGAGCAAAGCATCAAGCGGATATTTAATTGTTATCTAAAAAGCTTTTAAGCTTTTTGTATTCTTCTTTTTCTAAAATATCCACTTCTCCTTCTGTTGCCACTTTAATTCCTGTTCTTGCCTTTTCTAGTCGTGAAAACATTGGCTGGATTTTTTGGTTAGTT
>JBFLKV010000198.1:0-9495 GCA_040883365.1 Eubacteriales bacterium | reverse complement strand
TGGCGGAGAAGGAGGGATTTGAACCCTCGCATCCGTTACCCGGATCTACTCCCTTAGCAGGGGAGCCCCTTCAGCCGCTTGGGTACTTCTCCATATGTTCACAGTGTATTTTATTATAGAGGAAACCACCCCTAATGTCAACGCCGTTTGGCATCATATTTTTATTGATTAATCGCTAATGGCCTGGCATCCTCTGCAATAAAAGTTAGCATAGGTTTACATATTATTCACGCCTTGTTCCATGCTTTTGCTTTTATTTATCTTTCAAATTATATATAATTAAAAAAAGGGAAAAGACGAATAAAAAAGAGCGAATTATGAAAAACGAAAAAGAACACCATCGCCATACACATTCCCATTCGCATCACCAAACGGGTAGCGAAAAGAACATTCTGTTTGCTTTCGTACTTAATTTGGTGTTTGCCATCATTGAAGCAGCTGGTGGGATATGGACCAATTCAATCGCCATTCTTTCGGATGCACTGCACGACTTTGGAGATGCGCTTTCGTTAGGCGTTGCGTGGGTTTTTCAGAAAAAATCCAAGAAGCAGCCGGATCATCGTTTTTCCTTTGGCTATGCCAGGTTCTCTTTGCTGGGCGCACTCATTTCATCTTTTGTGCTGGTGGCGGGTTCTGCGCTGATTCTATCTAAAACAATTCCAAGGCTATTTCAACCCGAGCACGTACAACCCAAAGGAATGCTGATTTTTGCGGTGCTAGGCATACTTGTCAATGGTGTGGCTATCATTCGCCTAAACAAAGGGACATCCATCAACGAAAAAGTGGTCAGTTGGCATTTGTTAGAGGACGCTTTGGGCTGGGTGGCTGTGTTGGTTGCTTCTATTGTATTGATGTTTTGGGACATCCCGTGGATTGACCCAGTGTTATCTTTGATGATTACCGGATATGTGCTCTTTGGTGTATTTAGAAATCTAAAAGAGATTTTTATTGTTTTTCTTCAAGGCATACCCGATTCTGTGGATGCGGTCGAAATAGAGAAACAATTGACAGACGAGATTGATACAGCAACTTTTCACCATATCCACCTATGGTCTTTGGATGGTGAAAAGACGATGATGAGTCTTCATATGAATGTTTCAAACGATTTATCAGCAGAAAATATTATAAAAGTAAAACAAAAAGTGGCGAGCATCGCTGAAGGACTAGGCATCCATCATTTAACCATACAGGTGGATTTCATGAGCGAGAATTGCCAAGACAGAGAGGATAAAAAATGAGCATATTAGAAACCATCTCACATAGAGAGTCGATTAGAACCTATTATGAAAAGCCGATTGAAAAAAAGGACTTTGAAAAGCTGCAAAGCTTTATGCAGTCGGGCATTGAATATTTGGGTGATCCGATTGCATTTAAGATGATTAACACCAATCAAAACAAAGCGGAGCGCATAAAGAACCTTTCGGCATATGGCATGATTAAAGGTGCGCAGCACTATATCGTTGGTGTGGCCAAAGAAAACACATCCTTGGTCGAATTCGGCTATGCGTTCCAGCAGATTGTGCTGTTTGCAGAGAGCATTGGCCTTGGCACTTGTTGGCTGGGTGGCACGTTTAAAAGAAAAACGGTGGCACGATTACTGAAAATAAAAAAGGACGAGTGGATTCCTGCCATGATGGCGATTGGGTATGCGACGAAGCGTCCCTCGGCCCGGGCGCGGTTGACGCGGTTGACGGTCAAGGCGGATATGCGAAAGCCATTCTTTGAGCTTTTCTATAGTGGCAAAAACGGATTGCCACTTACCGAAACAAAATCCGGCAAAATGGCCGAACCGTTGGAAGCCGTACGCTTAGCACCATCCGCCAGCAACAAACAACCATGGCGCGTCGTGGTGAACACCACCGGGGATGTGGAATTCTACATCAAGCGCACGCCAAACTATGCGGAGAAATTGGGCTATGATATTCAGTTGGTGGATATCGGCATTGCCATGTGGCACTTCGCAGCGGCAGCGCGGGAGAAAGGCATCAAAGGCGAATTTAAGCCGTTTGTTCCAGATAAGATGAATGTCGGAATCAGCGATAGGTGGGAATACATCACCACATTTGTGGAGGTTTAGTATGACAAAAAAAGTGATATGGGTCACCGGCGCATCGTCGGGCATAGGTAAAGCGATTGCGAAAAAGATGCTGGAAGATGGACATATCGTATATGCCAGTGCGCGTCGTGCGGAAAAAATGGCCGATTTAAAGGAGGCGGGCGCATGGGTTCTGCCCTTGGATATCACGGACGAAGCGCAGGCGAAAAAAGCCAGTGAAGCCATTCAAAAGGCGCATGGCGGTGTGGATGTGCTGGTGAATTGTGCGGGGTTTGCCTTGAATGGTTCGGTGGAAGATGTACCTATCAAACAAGCAAAAGGTGAGTTTGATGTGAATGTTTTTGGTTCAGCCGGTATGACGCAATTGTGCCTGCCGTATATGCGGGAAAAAGGCGCAGGAAAAATCATCAACATTTCGTCCATTGGCGGCAAAATTTATTCTCCCCTGACCGGATGGTATTTTGCATCCAAGTATGCCATTGAAGCGCTGTCCAAGTGTCTTCGTGTGGAGGTGAAGCGTTTTGGCATCGATGTGGTGGTCATCCGCCCGGGACTGATTGCGTCCGAACTTTCGGATATCACTACGGAAACGCTCATAAAAACCGCAAAAGGCGGGGCGTATGAGGCCACGTCAGACAAAGTGGCCAAGATGATGAACGGATACAAAAACATGGAGAGCGATCCATCGGTCATTGCAAAAGCGGTCAGCCGCGCAGTGAAGGCCAAACGGCCGCGCTACGTTTATGCAGTAGGCAAATTCGCGAAAATCTCATTGCTGGCGTATGCCATCCTTCCGGTGCGTTGGATGACAAATATTATGGGGCGTTTTTCTTAATTTTAAAAAACAGAGGAGTTGGATAATGGAACGTGAAAAAGCATGGGAACTGGTATGCGCGCACTTGAAGTCCGAGAACCTGCGCAAACATTCGCTGGCGGTTGAGGCCGTGATGGTCTCGCTGGCAAAGCATTTGGGTCAGAACAAAGAAGGCTGGGGATTGGCTGGGCTTTTGCACGATATCGACTATGAAGAAACCGCGGAGGACGTTGAAAGGCACGGCTTAAGGAGTACTGAAATGCTGGAAGCATATCAACTTGCCCCCGATATTCTGCATGCCATAGCGGCACACAATCCGGCCACTCAGATTAAACAGGAAACGCTGTTGGACAAGACTCTGTATGCAGCTGATCCGGTCACCGGTCTGCTGACCGCTTCCGCATTGGTGAAACCTTCAAAGAAGCTGGCGGATGTGGAAGTCACTTCGGTCAAGAAAAAGTTCAAGGATAAGGCATTTGCCAGAGGGGCAAACCGAGAGCAGATTGACACTTGCGTGAATCTCGGTTTAGAGCGCGCGGAATTTTTGGCGCTGGCGCTGGATGCGATGAAGCCAATCGCTAAAGAACTGGGGCTTTAGTTTTACTTCATGCTCTTTCATGCGCGAGGAGCCAGCTGTGTCTTTGATCTGTCGGACGACCGTCGCTTCTTACCAGCCGGTGAGAAGGGACTACAATCTGAAGACGATTTTTTTGAACAGCCGCAGTCACGGCTTGTATGCTGGTTTTTGGGCTGACGCGTGCGGCCACATCTTTTGCGCTTAAGGTTTGACCAAACGAAACGGTGCGCAAAGCCATCCATACCGTGCGGTGGGCATCCGAGCCCTCGGGCGACAGCGGCAAGTCGAAAACGCGGCGTTTTTGGTTGAAATATTCTCTTAACTGTTTTTTGGTTTCAATAATCAAAGGACAAGCGCAGTGTGTCTCCGGCGCAGGCGGGCAGAAAGAAATCTCCGAGAGCCCGGTGGGTATGGAAACGATTTTCAGCGTGCCGATGGGTGTATCGAGAAAATCTTCACCTCCGGGGATACTCGAAAACTCGGGATAGAGGGATAAAATGCGAGGCCTCTTTTTCAGCCCTTGAAGGGTGACTTCCCAAAGGTACAGTGAAGCAACGCTATTATAGGGAGACCAAAGCGCATTTATAATCTTTGCAAATTCGCGGCTGGGTTCTCCTGGCAGACTATACAGCCAAGCCATACCTTTTCGAAGCCCCAAATCGCCATAAGAAAAAACGTCCTCCCGTCCAAGGCTAAAGATCAAAAACATTTCTGCGGTCCATTGGCCGATGCCTTTAACGGCTGTTAAGGCTTGAATGATGGCGCTATCATCAGCGGTGCGAAAAAAATCATTTGATAATTTTTGGGTCAGAAAGGCATCAGAGATATTCTTTAAGTATCCGATTTTTTGAAAAGAAAGTCCACAAGCGCGCAGATCGCCCTCGCCAAGTGGGGCAATGTTTTCCGGTGCTATTTCACCGACAAGCGTTTGAAGACGCGCCCAAATGCTGTTTGCAGCGGAGACACTGAGCTGCTGGGCGATAATGGACGAAGCCAATGCCGCAAAAGGATCGGGCTCAAGCATACGCTGTTTTATTCCGGACAATTGTATCAACCGCCTGAGCAAAGGATCCTTTAAGGATAGGTGCTTGATTGCGGCTGATTTAATAGGGAAATCCATAACGACCTTTCTTTAATCCATCTTTAACAAATCAAAACATACTTGTCCGATATAACAAGATTGATATAAAGGGCAAAATCCGATATAATCGAACAATAGATATAACAAAACGAATGCTCTAATAAAGGAAATTAATGATATTATACTTAATTGTCGCTCTACTGGCAACGTTGCTGGGATCAGCAGCCGGAATGGGCGGCGGGGTGATTATCAAACCGATGATGGATCTTCTGGGTGATTATCATATTATCGAGATATCGGTTTTTGCTTCAATCACTGTACTGTGCATGGCGGTTATTTCCACCACACGCCAGATAAATAAAGGGTTCAAAGTGACCCCCGTACTCATCTTTGTGACGTTGGGCTCCGTCTTGGGCGGCGCTTTGGGGAGCCTACTCTTGTCCAAGCTGATTGTTATCATTGATGCGGATGTTGTCTTGGCGACACAATCACTGACGCTGTTCTTTTTATTGTTGGTATGTCTTTTCTACCAAAAAATCCCGCATCAGCATGTGTCATCCCCCTTGCTCATCGGGCTGATTGGTGCAGTGCTTGGCATGTTCAGCTCTTTTCTTGGCATAGGCGGTGGGCCTATCAATGTGGCGGTACTGGGGATTTTTTTGAGTTTGGAATTACGACGGTCGGCACGTGCTTCGGTATTTATCATTTTGTTTTCTCAAGCGGCGGGTATATTGACAAAAGCGGTCTCGGGTGTGCTGGCACAAGTGCCCGATTATTCGGTACTCATCGTCATGGTCCCGGCGGCGATCGTTGGCGGACTTTTGGGAGCAAAGCTTAATCATTCGCTTTCAGATAAAGGCATCACATGGTTATATCGTGTTTCTGTATTCCTAGTGATGTTGATTTGCATCTATAATTTCTATTCGACAGTGACCTCTTCGCTATAATATACGACATTAAGGCGTTGTGGCATATTGTGGGGGCGTTATCAAGCGTTTGAATGCCTCACCGTATGTTTATTGATATATATTAGTCAAAACGGTTTTTTATTATCTGGCAGTGACGGATAATCGCGGTAAGAAAGCGGGACAGGATACGAAATTGAATAGCCAGCATACAAAAGAGATTCGCATCATTAATAGTATTATTTTTTTCGTGGCTATTTTGGCCGCTATTTTGCCGAACATTTTGTTGCATCAGGACACCCGTACAGTGCATGTTATGCCTGATGAGTTTTCCAGCGGAAATAACACGCTGGAGCATCGCCTGCGCACCAAAGGTGAACCCCCAGTTGATGTCTTTTTCACCGATATTTCGCGTGAGACATTGAGCGATTTGCCCAAAACGGATCTTGGGCTGGTGATAGCGCGTATGGACGGACAAGGCTATAAGCTATGGTGGAATGGGAATTTTATCGGACAGGCAGGCGACCCTTACACCGGCAAGGCCAACATATGGAATTCGACCAATGTCTTTTTGGTTCAAGGCAGTCTCATTGAGGAAAATAATACGCTCACGATTCAAACGTATGCGCTATATGAGGTTGGGATATTTGAAGACACGGTACAGATTGCATCGTGGCGAGAAGCTTTGCGTATTAAATCACGCCATGATATCCTATCCAACGGCATCACGCTCATCTCGATTGGCATGTCCATATTCGCGGTCATTACGATACTGGTTCATACGATTTTGCACGCCTACAACCGACGAAAGATGTTGGCGATTGCCGCGGCAATGCTTTTGATATCGATCTACGGTATCGATTATTTGCAAATCAATTATTTCAGCGTTTCCTATCTGGTATATAAAAAAATGGTCACCGCGTCGTTGTACCTTTCCGTGCTCTTTGTGAGCGCAGCGGTTGGGTCTTCGGTAAAAAGCAAGGTGCCAATCACGTTAAGTAGCATACTATTTGGCGTATATGTGCTGGCCGAGCTGTTGATTCGAGATATTATCACCTTTAAAGCATTTTATAATTATTACACTTTGCTTTTGCCAATCAATTTGGCGATATGGCTTGTTGTTTTGGCCAGGAAGATCAATGATAGAATTGAAGCGCGCATTTTCTTTGGTATGCTCTGCATTGGAGTGGTGGTGGGTATATGGCAAGTCACGTCGCTGATTGTTATGCCCAATGGTCTCGCCGCATCCCCCTTCCCGTTGGTGATTATCGCAGGTGCAGTTTTGACCATGCTTTTGGCACTGTCCAGTATAGAACGTAATCGTCAGCTGGAGGCAGAGATTGCGCAAAAAGATGCCCTTTTCGTCAGAGCCATCAGCGATGCTCAGACCGGTATCTATAATAAACCCTATTTCTCAAGTTTGTTGGATGAAGCGACGCCACCATTTACCGTGGCGATGGTCGATATTGATAACTTTAAAAAGCTTAACGATAATTACGGACATATGATTGGTGATGCCGGGATATTGATGGTGGCGGATACCATCAAGGCCAATTTTGGCGAAGACGGCATTTTGGGACGATATGGCGGAGATGAATTTATGACCGCCTTACATTGCGCGCCGGATAAAGCCGAAGCGATTTGTGAAAAGATTAGAAAAACCATAGAGAGCACCACAGTCCGTTGGAAAAAGCAAGAGGTTAATCTGACGGTTTCAATCGGTGTCTATCATGTAAAGAAGAAGAAGACAGCCGATCAAGCCCTGCAAAAGGCGGATATGGCGCTGTATGCCGCGAAATCTGCGGGAAAAAACTGTATTAAAACATATAAGAAGAAACAAAAAAAGAATTAGTCAAGGGTTTACCGGATATAGAACGGACCTTCTTGTAGAAAGAACTTAAGGAGAGTTAATGATAACCGTTAGACGATATGGAAAAGCGCCTTACAGTGTAGCCGTTATCCACGGTGGGCCGGGTGCGGCCGGAGAGATGGCACCGGTGGCGCGTCAGCTTTCCAAAAAATTCGGCGTCGTTGAGCCTTTACAGACACAAAAAAGTGTCTTGGGGCAAGCCGAGGAATTAGAAAGTCAACTGAGCGAATTTGACGCACCGTTTATCCTGGTGGGTCATTCTTGGGGGGCTTGGCTTTCACTGCTGTATGCCAAAAATAATCCAGATCAGGTACGAAGTCTTATTTTGGTGGGGTGTCCGCCTTTTACCGAAGAAGAGGCGAAAAGCATTATGGATTATCGTTTATCGCGGCTGGATGAATCCGATCGACACAAGGTGGGAACGTTGCTTAAAAAAGAGCAGCTGTCCGACGATGAATTGACGAATTTGGGCGTTTTGATGGAAAAAGCGGATATTTATGAGAAATTGAAAAACGCGCCGGATGCCGTGATGGCGGACGCTGAAATCGGCACGGCGGTTTGGCAGGAAGCAAGGCAGATGCGCATAAGCGGCGAATGGATGCGCATTTTAGGTGCGGTTAAGTGCCCGACTACCCTTATCCATGGCAGGCAGGATCCGCACCCCTACAAGGCGGTGCAGCGTGCGCTAGAGGACGCGGGGGCTTCGTTTGATATGGCGCTGATGGACCAATGTGGACATACACCGTGGAAGGAAGCAAAAAAGATGAGCACGTTTTATAAACTGCTTACCGTTTATATTAAGTAAAACCAAAATAAGCCGCTAAAAAGCGGCTTGTTTTTTTTAACGATTAGGCACCCTTTGGTGCGGTTACTCTAAAGGTAAAGGGTTTTTGTTCGACAAACTCATTGACGTTTTCAAGTGTGGTTTTGCTGATTTCTGCCAAAGCTTCACGCGTGAAAAATGCTTGATGCGAAGTGACCAATACGTTGGGTAGCGCAAGAAGCTCCAAAAGCACTTGATCGTCCAGAATCTCGTCTGTGAGGTCCTCAAAGAAATACTCGGTTTCCTCCTCGTAAACATCCAGTCCCACAGTACCAATCTTTCGGGCACGAATGCCATTAATCAGAGCCGCAGTATCCACCAGCCCGCCTCTTGATGTGTTGATCATCATCACGCCGTCTTTCATTTTTGCGATAGAATCGGAAGAGATGATATGACGGGTTTGGTCGGTCAATGGACAATGCAGGGTGATGATATCGCTCTTGGCCCAAATATCTGACAGTTCCGTAAAACGTACGCCAAGTTCTTTTTCAAGCGCTTTGTTTGGCCGGATGTCATAGGCCAGCACCTGGCATCCAAATGCTCTCAAAAGTCGTGCCACGTTGCGCCCGATGGCACCCATACCAATCACGCCAACGACCTTATCCCGCATATTAAAACCCATGAGGCCTTTTAGTGAGAAGTTATAGTCTTTGGTGCGAAGATAGGCTTTATGTACTTTGCGGTTGAGTGAAAGAATGAGCGCCAGCGTATGCTCGGCCACACCCTCGGGGGAATAGCGGGGCACATTGACCACCACGATACCCAATTTATCAGCCGCAGCGAGATCTATATTGTTGACGCCGGCACAGCGCATGGCGATAAGCTTTACACCGAAACTGGCAAGTTGCGTGAGCGTTTCCAAAGAGAGCCGATCGTTGACGAAACAACAAACAGCGTCAAAGTCTTTTGCCAGATAAGCGTTTTGCTCGCTTAGTCTGTCGGAATAGTATTGTATGCTAAACTGGCGGTCTTTGTTGGCCAGATCAAAGCTTGTTTTGTCATAATCCTTGGTGTCGAAAAAAGCAATTTTCATAATAAATCCTCCTTGCTTGTTAAGTACCACTAACTAATTATAACATACTAATTATTGTAATTTTGAAAACAATTGATTAAATTGACTTTTGAATAAAATGATATATAATGTGAAAGCCTACATTATATATAGTATAATTTATGTAACATGGCGTGTAAAAAAATGGAACGGCGAATTGAGAGATTGGCACAGGCGCAATCAAAGCAAAATGCAAAAGCAATATATGAAATATAAAAAAGTCAGGGAAATTGTATGGAATACTTTGAGACCTATACACGTGTTTTAAAAGAAGAATTGATATTGGCGCAAGGCTGTACCGAGCCGATTGCTATCGCG
>JBFLKV010000028.1:0-4949 GCA_040883365.1 Eubacteriales bacterium | reverse complement strand
GCCGTGCGATTCAAAAAGGGCTGGAGGATGGCTCCATCTTCACCGATGGGATGGATGCCGAACTGACCAGCTTCACCGTGATTCGTATGTGCCGTAGTGTGATTGAAAAGCAATTATATCGTAGCGGGGCGGTTAATGCCGAGATTGGTCGTGATTTTGACACCATTGACCATGCATTTACTTTGGTCCTTCGCGGGCTGAAAGCTTAAATATTGGATAGATAAAAACCACCGTTTATTCGGTGGTTTTTTTGTTTTTCCGAGAAAGCAGGGAAAGAAGATTATATTCGAAAAATTGATGTTCTTTCTCTTCGTTAAACAGATGCGCCCGCGCAAGGGTTTTTCTCAGTAGTTTTTCGGTTTGTCCCACAACAACGCCGATGATGGCCAATGAAACCGCTGTGCCCCAACCGATGCCCAAAACATGACCCAGCGTGGATAGAGTGAGCGTCACAGTCAACACAAAAAAAGTAAGGTCCATCAGAATCTTCATCTTGTTGAGACTGATGGATTTGGCTTTTGAGATATCCCGAATAAATACAAGATCGGGGACGGGTGGGTAGGCAGAAAACACCAACATGCCCGCGCCAAAGCCGGTGAGGCAGGAGCCAATCACCACATTGATCATTTTCGCGACAAATGATGCAAATGCGAGGTTTTCGAGTATCAAATTTGCCATATCAATGGTCAGGCCCAAAAGATAGGCCGTGACAAACGAGGCCAGCATACTGATGGTGAAGCGCTTGAGGATGAGAATGGTGATAAGTAGAATGATACATTGAACGATGGTGACCCACATCCCCACGGTGAAAACCCCAGTGACCACCGCAAGAGCATAGGGGAAACTGGTGACGACGGTAATACCAAGATCGGACGTGATCATCAAAGGTATACCAAAACCGATAAAGAAAATGCCGACAAAATAGAGAACAAGGGCCGGTATTTTTATTTTTCTTTTCATAGAACTCGCTTTCCTTCTTTAGTGCAATATAGCCGTATTCATCCAACTATATATCAACATAAGTATAAAAGCAAACGCATAATTATTAGATTAAATAAAATTAAGAAAAAGGGCAAAATCCATTTTAAGAATTATTATTCTGTTTATATATAATTAAGAAATAACACGATGGTCGAAGACATGTTGCGGGGAGTTCAGCGAGGCGATCATGCGTAACACTTATAGGGGAAAAACAAAGAAAAAATGCTGGATATGGATGGCGTTGGGCAGTGCCCTCATTATCGTCGTTCTGTTTGGCTTTATTTTATTTACCAAAGACGAAATCAAACCGGTCAATGCGTCGGTAACGCCTTTTAGATCGATTGTAAAATCAACCGAGACGATTGAGCTTAATGCGCCAAAGCTTTCTGATGTGGTGCTCAGTGAGCCACAAAAAAAGAACACCTCATATCCTCTGCCCGACTTTGATACGCTTACCCCGGGGGTGGATTATGCCACGGACGAGGTGCTGGTCAGCTTTGATGGCGATCTGGATGAACTTACCGAGGCGATGGCAGATGTGGGCGCAGGTGATATCACTGTGATTTCGGATGGGATTGCTTTGGTCAAAACACCGGACGGCGCAAGTGTTGAAACATTCAGTGAAGAGTTGTACAACGAAGATTATTCTGTCAGTCCAAACTATACACGTGGGTTGGAAGTGACCGGAACCGTCACCTTGCCCGAAGGGGTGGGGATTGAATCATTTGATCCTGAGATGGCTCGGCCGAATGATGCCTATGCTTATTCGCAGTGGCACCTTAAAGAAATCGGTGCGTATACCGCTTGGGACTATACTGGCGGCGGATATACGTCGGGTAGCGGGGTGAAGGTGGCGATCATCGATACCGGCGTTTATTCCGCACATCCCGATTTGGATGATAATATTGCCACCGATGCCGTCACCTATACATCGGGTGGACAAACCTATGTTGACGCTTTTCCACTTTCGGTAGTGGAGGACGACAATGGCGTCAATACAGCGGAGGATGATAACGGACATGGCACGCACGTGGCCGGTATTGTGGCGGCTGAAGCGAATAACAGTCTCTATATATCGGGTGTTGCCCCGGGGGCATCGCTTTATTGTATCGACGTTTTTGGATACCATAACGGTCTTTTTTGCGCGTATACCAGTGATTTAATCCAAGCCATTGATGCCGCGATAGCGGCGGATGTGGATATTATTAATATGTCTTTGGGCGGCTATGGAAGCCCTTCCGTGGCCGAAGAGTCCAAGATTAATGAAGCGGTGGCGGCGGGTATTGTGGTGGTTGCGGCCGCAGGCAACAACAACACCAGCGCAGCGCATTATCCTTCCGACTACGAAAACGTCATTTCGGTGATTGCAACTGACTTTAATAATCAAAAGTCGAGTTATTCCAACTATGGAAGCGCTAAGGATATCGCAGCACCCGGTGGTGGAAAAGTTTCTAACGGCACTATTCAATCCTATATTTGGTCCACATACTTAAGCCCAAGCAATATCGTCGGTATGTCCGGCACATCCATGGCAGCGCCTGTGGTCAGCGGCATCGTGGCGCTGATGTTGGATGAGGATAGCAGTCTTTCGGTCAGCCAAGTGAAAGAGCGGCTGTACACGACGGCGGTTGACGTTGGCACCCCTGGGTATGACATCTACACCGGATACGGTGTGGCCAATGCCGAATATGTCTTTACAGGCGGCTCGGACTTTGTGATTGAAAACGGTGTACTGACCGCTTACACAGGGCGCTCCGCCAATGTCTATATTCCGACGATTGTTACAAAAATAGGCGCGCATGCGTTTGGTGGGAACGCCTACGTTCAGAGCGTAGTGATTAGTGATAGCGTCGAAAGCATTGATACGATGGCTTTTGCAAATTGTGTAAATTTAAGCTCCGTCGAGTTTGGTGGTGGCGTTGCCAGCATCGGGGCGCAAGCTTTTTATGGCTGTGTCAGCCTAACGCAAGTCAATTTGCCGGTGTCCTTGACCGCATTGGCAAGCGATGCGTTTAGGGGTTGCAGTGCGCTAATTGCGATCAATATGGACGAAGCAAATATCTTCTTCCGTGGCGCTGGCGGTGTACTCTACTCCAAAGATGGATCACAGCTGGTGTTGTATCCCGAAGGAAAAACCGACAGTTATTTTAGTATACCTGAGGGAGTTGTTGAGATTTCAGAATCTGCGTTTTATGCGGCAAAAATTTCGACCATTAGTTTCCCCTTAAGTCTTGTATCCATAGCCAGCCGCGCTTTTGAAAAAAGCGAGCTTGCAAGTGTCACGATTCCTGCTTCGGTGTCCGCCCTGGGCGCTGCACCGTTTGTGGGGAGCCAGAACCTTTCAGCCATATCGGTAGCGTCCGGTAATACAGCTTTTCGTTCGATTGAAGGTCTGCTATACAGTGCCGATGCCGGAACATTGATTGAATATCCGGCAGCAATGAGCGGCACTGAATACACGGTGATGGACGGCACAGTGGCCGTCGCCGAGAGTGCCTTCGAAGGCGTTTCCTCCTTAACCAGAATCATATTACCGGACTCTGTTCAAACGCTCGGAAAGGCGGCCTTTGCCAACGCGGCCGCCTTAACCGATGTGCAATTTAGCCCAAACATTACGGCTTTGCCCGAAAGGGTTTTTGCCGGAACCGCTTTTACGCATCTTGATTTACCGAATACCATCACCACCATCGGGGCAGAGGCCTTTGAGGGGTGTGGTAATCTGGCGCAAATCACCCTTGAAAACAATCTGACCTATGCGGACGGTTCTGCGTTTATTGGAACGGCTCCCGGATTTACCATCTACTGTTACCGTCTTTCTTACGCCGAGACTTATGCAAAGACCTATGGCTATGCTTACTCGCAAATGATTGTGGGCGTTGCGGATGTTTCGCTGGAGGCGATGGAGAATCCGGTGGTTTATGGTGCAGAGGGTCTGACGCTGACTGCGCAGGCGACCCCGCAAGAAGGGCACGAAGGGGATACCATCCCAGAGTATCGTTTTTACTATAAGCGCTCGTCCGACAGCGAGTGGACACCCGTAAAATTGGCTTTTTCGACCGAGAACACCATCCAGTTTAAACCCCAAACAGAAGGGGAATATGACTTTAAAGTGGTAGTGAGAAACCAAGGCAGAACCGTGATCGACGGTGAGGATACCCTTTTTGGCGCGATATTATACAGCGGAAATACACCGGCGACATACGTACAAATGGACACGATGGACGGTCGCGGTGCTTTCTTATCCAGCGAAGCCATCCCGCTGACTATTTCGGCTGCGGATGAAACCTATGGTCAGCCATTGGAATATCAAGTACAGTATTCTTATGATGGGAAGAGATGGCGATCCACACGGGAATGGAATGGGTATCAAACGTTTAACGCAGACGAAAACGATACGGTGCAGATGGTATATACCTTGCCAAATGCACGCGAAAGGCACTATTTCATCAAGGTAAATATCCGAGGAGTGGGCAGAACCGGGGTCGATCAATCTGCGGTGGTTGAAATTGATGCTTATACAGTGATGCCGCTGACCAGCGTTGCGCTGGACACATCGGATGTTCTATCGGTCATGACCAGTGAACAAGGCATCCTTCTTTCTGCGCAAGCGAGTGAGCAATCGGGTTATGAAGGGAATACGCCGGAATATATGTTCTATTACCGCACACAAGGGTCCAGTCGCTGGCTTAAGATTACCGGATGGACCACCAATAGTACGGTGACCTTTGTTCCAAAAACAGAAGACGTTTATTACTTCCGCGTGGAAGCCCGCGCACAGGGCCGTAAAAGAGCGGATGTTTACGATAATGATAGTCAAGCTTTTGCCCTGTACTATGGTTCATATCCGGTGAAGGCCGTGAGCAATTTGACCACATCGACTAAGGAGTTTGCGGATAACCCCATTTCGCTGAGCTTTGATGTCCAGGCGAATTTTGCGGAAGATACAGTGGAATATCGCGTACTTTATT
>JBFLKV010000027.1:0-6591 GCA_040883365.1 Eubacteriales bacterium | reverse complement strand
GTTCTGCTCAGCGTAAACGTGTACCATTTGCCATGGTATTTAAAAAAGTAGTCGCCTTTCTTCAGCGCCGTTAAAGACCCTGGTGCCATCGCTGTGGCATAGACCGCGTCCACTTCTTCTAATAAGCTTTGTGTCAGAAGTTCACCTTCCGAGTTTTCAAAAGGACCCAGTTTTATGGAACCCCGATATTGTTCTTCATAGGAATAAGGGACAAAATAAGGTCCCAAGAATGCAAAAAGTGTGATAATGATGACAACGTACAACGCCACCATGGAAACATGGTTTTTCTTAAAACGGCGTGCCGCGTCCTTCCAATAGGAAACACTTTCGTGTTTTTCTGTCATTGATGCTTTTTCTTCCGCTGTGACGCCGGAAAAATCATTGGCGTTAAATTCATTGCTGGCGATGATTTCATCGACATTCGCATGAAAAAGGTTGTACTTTGGTGTCTTTTTAGCCATAGTCTACACGTCCCCCCTTGTTAAGCTAATTCGGGGGTCAATCAATTTATAAACGATATCCACAAGCAAATTCATGAAAATAATCAACGATGCCAAAACGACCGTTGTGCCCATGATGATAGGATAATCGCGATTTAATATACTGGATATAAAGTATTTGCCAAGACCCGGAATGCTGAATGTGGTTTCAACAACAAATCCTCCGGTGATGATATAGGCCGTCAATGGGCCAAGATAAGTAACAACTGGAATTAAGGAATTGCGCAGTGCGTGTTTGAAGATAACTCTGTTCGTTTTAAGACCCTTTGCTTGTGCTGTACGAATATAGTCCTGATGGATTGCGTCCAGCATGCTGGCTCGTGTCAATTTTGCGATGTAACATGACGGATAGAACGCCAACGCGAACACCGGCAAAATATAAGCAGCGGTTTCCTCCATGCTCCCCGAAAGCACTGGCAGCCACTGCAGCTTTACACCGAAAATAACGAGCAAGGTTGCGGCGACAACAAAGCCGGGTATGGCGACACCAATTGTGGTTACAACACGGAGCAGGCCATCCAGCCAAGAGCCCCTGTAGTAGGCGGCAATACTGCCAAATGGAATCCCCAGGAAAACAGCCAAAGCCAAGGCCAAAAAGCCTATCTTCATGGACAGCGCAAATTTATTTTGCTGAAATATGATTTCGGTTACATCCCCGCCTTCTTGCATTTTCAGCGAGGTCCCCATATCCCCTGATATGTATCCTTTTAGATATCGAACAAATTGAACACTTAAGGGTTGGTCCAATCCGTATTTTGCTTCTGCACGTGCGATTTGCTCGGGCGTCGATTTCTCAGTGACAAACGGGCTGCCCGGAATGGCATTCATCAAGAAAAAGGTGATCGCAATCACCAACAGTAAAGTCAATAAGGCCGAGCCAATTCGCTTTAGCACAAATGATGTCATTACTTCACTCCTTACAGTTGTCCAAAAATAAGGGATGACAAAAACGACACCACAGATATCAGTTTTTCTATTATCCTAATTGGAACAACAATCTTAAATTTATGTAAAACTTATTAAATATTATTTCCTTTAATATGATTTATCTTTTCAATTATATATTAATCAGAAATCAATATCAACCAACATGTATATGCATATTTATTCATATTAAGCTTGTAGGAACAATATGCTTTTTTCAACACTATAATGCTCCGTTTTTTTGCCCCCAAATATGCCTTTTGTGTTGAAATAAGCTTCACGTACTTGCGTTATATTCATAGACCGAAGCAAAATTATCGAATAATATCCACACGCTCCGTATAACCTTCGGCTGCATGCGCTGACTTCTCAGCCATACCTTACATATTTATATATATCTTTTATCCGATTTCACAACGCCCTATTTAGTTTAATCCCTATTTTGCTTATAAAGCATATGATAATCAAGAGGATACCGTCATTTTTATCAGAAAAAATAGACGAGTATCTTACCCTACGATGATCAACCCTCTACGCACGCGTAAGCTTTTGCTTTCATCCACTTTTTATAATTGAACAATTCTAATCTATCCTGTAAAATATACCTAAAATCAATAGGCGCAAAGATAAAAACACAGTCCCGGCCGGTAGACCGGGCGCAGTCTCCTGTCAGTAACCTGCCTCCTCGGTTGTCCCTTCTTTGCCGAATAAACGAGGAGATTTTATTATGCAAAGAATCGAATGTGTGCTGACTGTGTATTTTGACGAACCCTTTTGGGTGGGTGTTTACGAGCGTATTGAGAATGGAAAACTTAAAGTCTGTAAAATCACCTTTGGCGCTGAACCCAAAGACCACGCGGTTTATGCGTTTTTTCTGGATAACTGGAATCGCTTACGTTTCAGTCCGCCGGCCACTGCCCATGCCAAAAGTATGGTAAAAGTTAATCCCAAACGCATGCAACGCGTGATTAATAAGCGTTTGGCTTCCAAGGGTGTTGGCACCAAGTCACAACAGGCACTAAAAAAACAACACGAAGAGGCTAAACTGAAACATAGAAAAGAAACTCGGCAGCATAACAAGGCCCAATCGCGGCTTCAATTTGAATTAAACCAGAAAAAACGTAAGGAAAAACGCAAAGGCCACTAGGGCTGGCCAGAGCAAATAATATTAATTTACAGTTCTTTAATTTTCTTGACAATTTATCCCTTGCTTTTTTAAAAACCTATGTTATAATTACTGTTGCGACTTAAAAAGTAAAAAGCGTTTATTAACGTATAGATAGAGGTGAAAAGAATGAAAAAAGGAATCCATCCGGAATACCAAACTTGCACAGTCAAATGCGCATGCGGTAACACCTTCGAAACCGGTTCTACCGTGAAAGAAATGAAGGTTGAAATCTGTTCCGAATGTCATCCGTTCTTTACCGGCAAACAGAAGCTGGTAGACACCGGTGGACGTGTGGACCGCTTCAAAAAGCGTTATGCAAAATAAGCGTTTCGCTATTTAGGTGAAAAAATTGATTTATCCGTATTGTAAGACCGGATGCGCCTTTTATTATATGTCGTTTCGGTCTTTTTGCTTTTAATTATTTATTTTAAGGAGAACCTACCATGAGAGTTTGCAATATTGGCGGACAAGGTGTTTTAGAAGGCGTTATGATGCGAAGCACTCATACGTCTGCTTTAGCTGTGCGCAAAGCCAGCGGTGAAATTGTACTCAAAAAAACTCCGTTTGTTTCCAAGACCAAGACCAATAAATTCTATAAACTGCCCATTATCCGCGGCGTTGTTTCGTTTGTGGAAATGCTTAAGATGGGCGTTGGCACCATCTCAGATTCTGCCACCATGTATGACGAAACAGTCGAGAATGAGCAGCCCAGTAAATTCGAAGCATTTCTTGCACAAAAACTAAAATTGAATCCTATGGATGTGATGATGTTTTTTGCGGTACTGATGGCCATCGGCTTTTCAGTGCTTTTATTTTTTATTGTGCCCAACGTTATCACTAAATATGTCAGCACACACGTTGCCTCCACCTTCCTAAAGAACCTGATCGAAGGCGGCATCCGTATTTTGATCTTTATTCTTTATATCGTTTCCATTACGTTTATCAAGGATATTAAACGGTTGTTTATGTATCACGGTGCCGAGCATCGCGTGATTAACTGCTATGAACACGAAAAAGAGCTGACGGTCGAAAACGCACAAGGTTTCACCACATTAAACCCGCGTTGCGGCACCAGCTTTATGCTGATTGTTATGGTCGTCGCAGTGATCGTTTTTTCTTTCTTTGGATGGAGCGAGCAGTGGTATTATCGTGTTGGACTTCGTTTAGCACTGTTGCCTTTGGTTGCCGGTATTTCCTATGAAGTTCTAAAGTTGCTGGCAAAATCGGAAAACATCTTTGTGAAAATCCTGCGTGCGCCAGGCATGTCCTTGCAGTACCTGACAACAAAGCCGCCAACCGACGATATGACCGAAGTCTCCATGCTGGCCTTTAGAGCAGCAGAGGGCGTGTTTAATGATGAAGAGCTAGAAGCGATGCGTGTGGAGTTTTCACATGGCGCAGTAAAAACCGAAACCGAAGAATCTATCCCCGCAGGTGAACTGCAGGATGCCTGATAGTGCCCTCAATGTACTTAAAGCAGCCACCCGGCAGTTGCGCCAAAGCGATATCAGCGAAGCCGAGCTGGACGCAAAATATATCGTCAGCTATGTGCTGGGTGTGCCGAGCAATGCGCTGTATACCCAAAAATCGCTGATCGTCAGCGCGCATCAACAAAGAACCATCGCACGCATGCTAAAAAAGCGAATCGCGGGTGAACCTTTGCAATACATCATCGGCAACCAAGAATTCTATGGGCTGGTTTTCAACGTCAATTCTAAGGTGCTAATCCCTCGGCCCGAAACCGAGCTTTTGGTGGAAAGGGCCTTGGAAAAAGCAGAGCCCGTAAATGAGCCGCGCATCTTAGACCTGTGTACTGGGTCGGGGTGCATCGCCGTTACACTGAAAACCAAACTGCCGCATGCCAAGATTACCGCCTCAGATATTTCGTCCGGCGCACTGCGTGTGGCCCGGCGAAATGCGCGCCAACACCAAGCTGGCATACGCCTATTAAAAAGTGATTTGTTCGGCCGCATCAAAAGCAAATTTGATATCATTGTCAGCAATCCGCCCTATATCAGCGCATCGGATTACCGTTCGCTGGATAGAAAAGTGCGCGCTTACGAGCCAAAAATGGCGCTACTGAGTGGCGAGAGCGGACTCGATGCTATTCAAAGCATTATCAAAAATGCCAAATCGCATTTATGTGACGGCGGTTGGCTTTTGATGGAGATCGGGCATAATCAGCGAAAAAACGTGGAAGCCTTGATGGAAAAAGAGCGCTATTCTGAAATTCATACCTTTCAGGATTATAGCGGATTTGATAGAATAGTAATTGGAAGAAAACTGATATTTTAAGAGGGAAAACAAATGTTTGAGAAGTTAGACAAAATCGTCGCTCGCTATAATGAGCTTTCCGGCCTACTGGCCGATCCTGCCGTGATTTCGGATAACGAAAAATACAAGGCATTGATGAAAGAGCAGAGCGGCATTGATGAAATTGTTCAGGAATACCTGAAATATAAAAAGCTAAATGAAGAATTAGAGGACACCCGTGAGATGGTGTCGCTTGCTGACGATAAGGAAATGCAAGAGCTGGCAAAAGAAGAGGAAAAAGTGCTTTCAGCCGAAGTGGACCACTTGATTGAAAACCTAAAACTTTTGCTGGTACCCAAAGACCCCAACGACGACAAAAACGTGGTCTTGGAAATCCGTGCAGGTACGGGCGGCGACGAAGCCGCGCTGTTTGGCATGGATCTATTGCGTATGTATACGCGCTTTACCGAGCGCGAAGGTTTTAAGATGGACTTTCTTTCCAGCAACTATACCGAAAAAGGCGGTGTAAAGGAAGTGGTCATCGGCATCAACGGCAAAGGTGTATTTGGAAAAATGAAATTTGAAAGCGGCGTGCATCGGGTGCAACGCGTCCCCGAGACGGAATCTTCCGGCCGCATCCACACATCTGCCGCCACCGTGGCGGTGCTTCCCGAAGCCGAAGATGTGGACGTCACCATCAACCCCAACGATTTGCGCGTGGACGTATACCGCAGTAGCGGCAACGGCGGGCAAAGCGTCAACACCACCGACTCGGCTGTGCGTATCACGCATATCCCCTCTGGCTTGGTGGTCACCTGTCAGGACGAAAAATCCCAGTTGAAGAACAAGGATAAGGCGATGAAGATCTTAAAAACACGCCTGTACGATTTGGCCAAGCAGGAGCACGAAGCAGAGCTCAGCGAACACAGAAAATCACAGGTAGGCACGGGCGACCGAAGCGAGCGGATTCGTACCTACAACTTCCCGCAAGGTCGTGTCACCGACCATCGCATCAACCTCACTTTATACAAACTGGACGCCTTTTTAGACGGCGATTTGTATGAGATGCTAGAAGCCTTGGCCATCAGCGCCAAGCAGGATGCATTGACTAGCGAAGAATAAAAAAGCAAAAAGCAGAGATAAGTATCTCTGCTTTTTTTATTTATCAAGAATTTTTATTCCTACGATTACCCTTGCTTTTGCCGCATCGCACCAAGGTCAAAAACCTGAAGTTCCGGCTTTTTCTCCTCCACAATCAACTTGACCACGGCTTTTTCATTCATGGTAAACATAATTTTCCCGTAAAACGTCTCTGCAAAAAAGTCATAGATGCGCGCACTGCTGTATGTGCCACCCACCATATCCTTGGCCACATTGGCCACTGTGCCCACCTTGCCGTCGCCCGGCACCCATGCCGAAATCTCCTCCGAATACATATCCTTTTTAAGGCACAGGAGTTTCCCTACTTCAAATGCATATGAACCCAAATCTTTTCGTTTGACTGTAATATACTTTTCCATCTTGGTTACCCCTTTGGCTTTGTTATGAGGCAAGTATATCCTAGTCCATGTCCCGAAATGAGGACATCAGTCGTATCGTGCAGCGATTTTTTTCAAATACTCCACATATTCCGCCACGACCCTATCAGGCGAAAGCAACTGAACCGCATCCTTTAACTGGAATGCCCAGGCAAAAAACGAAGGGCTTACCCGCACATGAACGCGTGTTTTCAGCCATTCCCCCGAC
>JBFLKV010000197.1:0-4995 GCA_040883365.1 Eubacteriales bacterium | reverse complement strand
GGCATTCCGTTTGAACTTAAGCGCATGGAGTGTTACGATATATCTAACACCCAAGGGACGGATACCACCGCATCGATGGTGGTGTTTGAAAACGGCAAACCCAATTATAAAGAGTATAGAAAATTTAAGATAAAAACCGTGGTGGGGTCGGACGACTTTGCCAGCATGAAGGAAGTTTTAAGCCGAAGGTTGGCCCGCGGAAAAAGCGAATATGAGAAAAGCGTGGCGCAAGGGGCAGAGCCGATCAGTGGATTTGGCGTTTTGCCACAGCTGATTGTGATTGATGGTGGTAAGGGACAACTCTCATCGGCGCAGGAAATGATGCAGAGCTTTGACCTGAAGATACCCATGATTGGCTTGGCCAAACGGGAGGAAGAGATTTTTCTTCCGGGACGAAGTGAACCGATTATCATCGACAAGGACGATGAAGCGCTGAAACTCTTGCAACGGCTTCGGGATGAAGCGCATCGATTTGTTATCACTTATCATCGTAAAGTAAGAGAGAAACGCACCATACGATCCGAGCTGGATGACATTCCCGGTGTTGGGTTTGAGCGAAAGCTGGCGCTTTTGAGAGCGTTTGGGTCGGTGGATATGATTCGGGAGGCCAGACAAGAGGACATAGAAGCGGTCAAAGGCATTCCAAAAAACGTGGCGAAAAGCATCTATGAATTTTTTAATACAGGAGAAGAGGAATGAAAAAAGAAAAGCGATTTGAAATAGTCTATAAAGGAGCCAACGGACTAACCAGTCAGAAGATTTTGGTGGATAAGAATACGGGTGTGAATTATCTGTTTGTATCCGAAGGCTATTCGGGCGGGCTGACCGCGCTGCTTGACAAAGACGGAAAGCCGGTGATTTCTTCGGTTTCCAGTTTGCCCGGTGAGTTATAGAAAGGGAGAAAGAGATATGATGAAAAAATTTATTGCCCCGCTACTGTTTGGGGTGCTGTTTTTGGGGATAATGAGTGCTTATCTTTTTATCTTTGTGGATGCATTTAGAATGCCGATTGCATTAATTCTTTATTTCGTGGCCGTGGTGGCACTGATTGTGTCGATGGTCGTGACGTTGCGTGCGCGGTACAAAGAGCTTAAAGAGCAAGACGAAGAAGACCTGAAAAAGTATTAAGAGTTGGCTTTTAAGAGAGGGAGAGACGTATGCTATACATGTTGGCCATTATTGGAGTGGTATTTATGCTGGTGGGCACAATTTTAGTTTGGTTTAGTAAAAGAAACAGTAAATGATAGGAAAACAAGGAGGAGAATGAAATGATTTTAGTTAATACGGATTTTGTAACAGGCAAAGAAATGACGACATTGCATGTTGTTAAAGGCTCAACCATTCAGTCTAAGCATATGGGCAAAGACCTGATGAGCGGGCTTAAAACCATTGTGGGTGGCGAACTGACCGCATACAGCGAGATGCTGAACGAAGCGCGGGCGATTGCGACCAAACGTATGGTGCAGGAGGCTGAGGGTTTAGGTGCGGATGCTGTGGTGAATATTCGATACGCCACCAGTAATATTATGCAGGGCGCAGCCGAGGTCTTGGTTTATGGCACTGCAGTGAAGCTAAAATAGCGGAAAGAAGCCACATGGATGAGGAAAATAGACCCGCCAAGGCGGGTCAGACAGACGATAAAAAGCGACGATGGCGACTGGTTTTGACCAGTGTCATCATGGTAGCAGCATTGACGGGTATTTATTTCTTGATGCAAAGCTTAGGGCTGATTGAGTTTTTTTCCTCGCGTGAGCGTATTCGAACATGGATTGAAGGGTACGGCATCTGGGCGCCACTGGCATTTATGCTCTTGCAGGTGGCGCAGGTGGTGATTGCGCCCATCCCCGGCAACGTTACCACCCTTGTGGGTGGTGTGTTGTTTGGCTTTTGGGTCAGCGTCACCATCTCTTTGGTGGCCATCTTTGTTGGCTCTATGATTTGCTTTTGGCTGGCTAAGACCTATGGTAGGCCACTGGTGATAAAGATGGTGGATGAAAAGACGGTGGATAAGTATCTGCATGAGCTGTCTTCGCGTCAGCGCATTGCGCTGGTTCTTATCTTTCTGTTTCCGTTCTTCCCGGATGATACCATTTGCCTGATTGCAGGGCTGACACCCATCAAAACACATGAGTTTATGTGGATGGTTATTTTGACTCGACCTTGGGGCACGATTGGTTCTTCGCTTTTGGGGGCCAGTGTCATCTCCATCCCACTATGGGGGTGGATAGTGATTGGCGTGGCAACAGTGGGTATCTTTATTGTGGCCATGAAGTTTGGGCCGCAGATTGAAGACTTTTTCAAACAAAAATATAGAAAATTAAAAGAAGGCAGGCACTAGAAAATGGCGGAAGAAAAGAAAGCGAAGAAGATTAAGATTTGTCCGATTTGCGGGATTGAGTATTCTGAAAAAGCAGAGTTTTGTAAAAAGTGTGAAACGGTGCTGATTGATAAACCGGAGAGCGGCAAAGATGTGCCGACCGATTATAAACGTCTGTTTTTGTTGATTTTATATACCTTTTTATTTATCGGGTTTATCATGGTCTTGTATACGATACTTGGCCGATTGATGGCAGGATGACCTAGACAGATATAAAAAACGGGGCTTTATAAAGCTCTTTTTTTATTGCAACGAACAAGCAAGGATTGGCAGATTGTTAAAATATGAACAAACCATTAATTCATACCGGATATGGTGATTTATATGTTTGGCACCCCTGCATTTTGTTTATAAATAACCGTTGTTTCATACACAAAAAATTAAATAGACGAAAGGAGAAAAAGGTAGCCATGAAACACAACGGACTTATTTTTTTTATTATTATTCTTTTATTGGTGCTTACCTTACCAATGACCGTATTTGCCGAAACGGAAGAACCGGCAAAAATCGCCGACGTAGCATTTAAGGATGTTATACGCGGTATGTTAAACAAGGGGGTATATGACGATGTCTACCCCTCGGAGCTGGCTGAGTTTACCGGAGAGATGGACTTTTCGGATCTTGGCATCACCGACCTTAGAGGCTTAGAGTACTTCGTCAATGTGGAGAGCTTTAACTTTAGCAACAATGAGATTGACACGTTGCCATCTAATATGGCGGTGATGGAGAACTTAAAGTCGCTGGACCTTAGCTTTAACAACATGTATGCACTTCCGCCGGAAATTGCGGACGCGCCGAATCTTGACACACTGATTTTGGCGGGTAACAAGCTAAAGATTTTGCCCACACGTATTCAAGAGATGGGGAACTTACGCAACTTGGATATTTCGGGTAATCGCTTTGAGGAATTGCAGCGCAGGCTCATCTATTTGCACTTAGATACCTTTAACTGCAACTATAACTTTATCGATTTAAGCGAAGGAACCATCTCCCGAAAGAATCTGGACAACATGGATATTTCGGGTCAGCCTGACGCATATAAGCAGCTGATCAAACTACCAAAAATCACTTACGCGACCGAATCGGGGAACTTTGTGATCAAATGGCGTTCGGTCTATGATGTGCCTTTCTATGATGGCACTTCGGCTGAAGTGGTGGGATATACCATTCTATTGGACGGCGTTTTTCAGGAGACAGTGGATGCGGATGTGACCGAGCTGGATCTTGGATATCTGGGCGGTGGAACATATGAGATTGCGGTCAGCCCGGACTATAAGGTGGACGGGTTTGGTGAATTCCCGCTTCGATACTACACCACGCTGAGTGCTCAGTTTGGTAAGGACGGACCTTACATCCCCGATAATCCCGAGCCAGAGGTGTTTGAGAACCCCGGAGGCACAACAACTACAGCGGCTGATGTTTCGACTGGCAACGTGATGGTGGAGACGGACACAGACACAAATGACAGCAGTGGCCTTGATCAGATGAGCGCGGTGACCTGGATATTGATTGCTGTGGTGGTTTTGCTGGCGCTGGGCTTGGGTACCATGCTGGTGCTGTTCTTAAGGAAAAAGACGGACGCTGAAAAACCGGCGCCCAAAAAGAAGAAATAAACAATGAAAATGTATGAGACAACACTAAGCCTTGGGTGCAAAACACCCAAGGCTTTTTTACAAAATAAAAGAAAAACTCGTGAATAAACGGTTTATGGTATAATGGATGCGTTAAAAGAGGACACTTTACGCGAACAAAAAGAAGACTTTTATATATTTTAAGGAGTTTATGATGATGAAAAAGATGCGAATAGTGGCGATTTTCTTAGCCATATGCGTGGTTTTTGCGGTGCCTTTTGTGGTTTTCGCAGAGGATACGGCCAGTATTCCTGATGCCAAGTTGGAAAACGCATTACGTGAGCTTTTGGAGAAAGATGATTCGGATACGCTTTTGCCGTCCGAACTGGCAACGCTGACCGGCGAGATTGATTTGAGCCATTTAGGGATTACCAACATTAGAGGCATAGAGTATCTGACCGGGGCGACAAGCATTGACCTTTCTGGGAACAGCATTGAGACGATGTCCTCCCATATGGATAAGCTTGTTAATCTGGAAAGCCTAGATTTATCCGAGGATAGCGGGCGTTATGATTTCCCTGGTGCGGTGCTGGATATTCCGAACCTAAAGAGTTTGAGTTTGGCAGCATCCAAGATTCGTATACTGCCAAGCCGTGTGAGTGAAATGACTGCATTAGAGACGCTGGATATATCCGCCAACCGACTGGATGAATTTCCGACGGTGCTGCTTGAGATGCAGCTGGTTAATCTGAATATCGACTATAATTTCTTGGACTTAAGGGAGGGAACGGCCGACCGAAATCGCATTGACGCGATGAGTGATAATGTCAGCGGTGAGTATCTGGCGTTCAGACAGTTTGGTCGTTTGCAGAACTTGACCTATTATACTTCCGGCGGAAAAATTGTGGTGGAATGGGACGGCATTGATGATATCACTTTCTATGACGGAACAGTCGCTTCGGTGAAGGGCTATACGGTTTTGGTCAGCGGTGTTTTTGTTGAAAATACCGGTGCGTCCAAGCGGTCCATACAGATTGATGCGGTGGC
>JBFLKV010000196.1:0-3059 GCA_040883365.1 Eubacteriales bacterium | reverse complement strand
TCGATTTTCAGCACACTCATAAACGCCTCACTCGGCACCGCTACACTGCCGATCTGGCGCATTTTCTTTTTGCCCTCTTTTTGTTTCTCCAAAAGCTTTTTCTTTCGAGAGATGTCTCCGCCATAACATTTTGCCAAAACATCTTTCCTTAAAGCCTTTACCGTTTCTCTGGCAATAACCTTTCCGCCGATCGCCGCTTGGATAGGAATCTCAAACATCTGGCGCGGAATAACATCTTTCAGTTTTTCGGCAATGCTTCTGCCCTTGGCGTATGCCTTGGTTTCATGCACAATCAGCGAAAGCGCATCGCAAATATCCCCATTTAAGAGCATATCCAGCTTCACGAGTTCACTGCGTTTATATCCCTTCACCTCATAATCCAAGCTAGCGTATCCGCGCGTCTTGGACTTTAAGGCGTCAAAAAAGTCATAGATGATTTCATTCAGCGGCAGCTCATAATGTATCTGCACGCGCGTGGTCTCCAAGTACTCCATGGTTTTAAACACACCGCGTTTATCTTGGCAAAGTTCCATAATGCCGCCCACATACTCATCGGGCGCCATAATGCTGGCCTCGGTCATCGGTTCTTCAATAAAGTCGATGACGCCGGCCGGTGGCAGGTTGGTGGGGTTGCTGACCATCACCACTTCGCCGTCCGTCTTGGTCACGCGGTAGCTTACGCTGGGCGCGGTAGTCACCAAGTCCAAATCAAACTCGCGCTCCAAACGTTCGGAGATAATCTCCATATGAAGCAGGCCCAAAAATCCACATCGGAAGCCAAAACCCAGCGCCACGGATGTTTCGGGCTCATAGAGCAGTGAGGCATCGTTCAGCGCCAGTCTTTCCAGCGCATCCCGCAAATCTTCGTACTTCGCCCCATCGGCTGGGTATATTCCGCAAAAAACCATGGGGGTTGTTTTTTTGTATCCCGGCAACGGCTCAGCTGTGGGGTTTTGGGTATGCGTCACCGTGTCTCCCACGCGGGTATCCGCCACATTCTTCACGCTGGCGGCGATATAGCCCACGTCTCCGGCACGAAGCATCTTCACCGGAATCTGCCCCGGCGAGAAGATGCCCACCTCGGTGACTTCAAAATCCTTTTTGGTCGCCATATAGCGGATTTCATCGCCTTTTTTCACTTCACCGTCTATCACACGCACGTATGAGATAGCCCCGCGATAATTATCATAATAGCTGTCAAAAACCAAAGATTTCAGTGGCTGGGTGACACTGCCTTTGGGCGGCGGCAAATGTTCAGCGATCGCACGCAAAACATCATCGATACCCACCCCCTCCTTGGCGCTGATTTTTGGCGCGTAGGTTGTGTCCAAACCCAGAACGTCTTCAATCTCTTTACAAGTCTCTTCCACACGCGCTCCGGGCAAATCAATCTTGTTTAATACCGGCAAAATTTCAAGGTCATTATCCAGCGCCAGATACACGTTTGCCAGAGTCTGCGCCTCGATGCCTTGGCTGGCGTCCACCACCAAAATGGCCCCTTCACAGGCCGCCAACGAGCGAGAAACCTCATAGGTGAAGTCCACATGTCCCGGTGTGTCGATTAGATTATAGATATACTCCGTACCTTCATGTTTATACAGCATCCGCACGGCTTGCGCCTTGATGGTGATGCCCCGCTCCCGTTCGATGTCCATGGTGTCCAAAAGCTGATCGGACATATCCCGGCTGGCGACCGTGTCAGTCGTCTCGATCAGTCGGTCGGCCAACGTAGACTTTCCGTGGTCAATATGAGCGATAATACAGAAGTTTCTCACATTCTGCTGATATGTATTCGGCATTTACTTCCTCCGTTTTTCTTCATAAGTTTTCGCCTTTTATCATAGTGGACAAATGCGCATTTCGTCAATCAAAATATTTGTTTTATACTCCTCAACTATGGTATGATTAATGGCGAAATATTCAAATGGGAGATATACGAATGGCAAACATGAATATGGGCGGCTCAATCGTATCCAAAAACATTCTGGAAGGAACAGGCCAACTGAAATGGTGCGTTCGGGAATCTTTTGTCAATGATGTCGATAACGGCTGGCGATTTCTATCCGATATCGACACCGAAGAGTACTTGGCTGATGCATCACATATGGTGGTTGTAGGCTGGGAAACCTTGTTTAACATTGAGCCCGCGATCATGCCAATATTCGATATGCCAATCGGTACCGAACTCACACTGGTCAGAGAAGGCAATAAAAAAAGATTTATTTATACCAATATGGGAAACGAATGTAACTTTTCTGATACTAAACTCTAACAACACCGCCTTTTAAGCAAATAGCCCAACCAAAACAATAATCAAACTACTTTAAAGAAAAGCATAATAGGGAAAATTTGAACTGAGGAGAGATTGACGATGAAACCGATCGACCAAGTTGTTGATAAACTCAATGCAAACGGGTTTATTGCAAAAAGCTTTTCCAATATGGATGAAGCAAAATCCGCACTTTTGGAACTAATACCCAAAGCTGACTCCGTGGGTACAGGTACCAGTATGACCATCAAGGAAGGCGGAATTCTGGAAGCAATGACCGTACGCGGTCAAACCGTATATTCCTCCATGCTGTCGGGCAACCTGCCGCCTGAGGAAACTGCCGCCTTGCGCAAGCAAGCATTGCAGGCTGATTGGTTTTTGTCCGGAACCAATGCGGTCACCACGCAAGGCGAGCTTATCAACATCGACGGTTACGGCAATCGTGTGGCTGGTCTCATCTTCGGACCAAAAAAAGTGGTGGTCTTGGTCGGGCAAAACAAGATCACGAAGAGTTTTAATGCCGGAATAAAGCGCATCAAAACCGAAGCCTGCGGCAAAAATGCACGCCGCGTCGGGCTGGATGTGCCTTGCGCTGAGGACGACCAGTGCCACGCCTGCGATCATCCTCGCCGGATGTGCAACACCGTCATATGGAACCAACGGCCAAATTATTGGCACGACGCATTTTATGTCTATATTATTGAAGAAGATTGGGGATTTTAGACAAAACATGGACATCATAAGACAACTATCAAGTGAACTATCCATTAAGGAAAAACAAATCAAAGCC
>JBFLKV010000195.1:0-2940 GCA_040883365.1 Eubacteriales bacterium | reverse complement strand
TGGCGTGTGAGGCGAAAATATCCAAAATCAAAGCGGTACGGTCGATGATTTTAACAAACAGGGTTTCTTCCAAGGTTGTTTGCTCGGTGGAAGAAAGTTCATCGTTGACAATCACGATATCCGCGTTGTTGGCATTTAATAAAAGATTCAGCTCGGCCAAGTTGCCTTTGCCGATGTAGTTTTTTCTATCGCGTCCCGGTCTTTTTTTTACTAAAACATCAATCACTTCAGCACCGACTGTTTTTGCCAAACGCTTCAGCTCATTCATCGATTGCTCGGATGCGTTGAGGCCGACAAGCACCGCAGTTTCTGTTTCGCCTTTGGTTTCTGTCAGGCTGATGGCGCGGCGTACGCGCTCGGTGGCGGACTGAATTTCGCCCATCAAACCACGCAAAGGAATATCGCCCACCTTGAAAGGCCCGAGGTGCTTGGGGGAGGTGAGATTCTCGCCAATCACAGCGGCGCCCAGCCCGGTGACACGGCCTTGTTTGTTGATACCAATGGCAGCCATGGCGTCCATGCGCGTAGAGAGAAGCGTACCGATATCCACGGGTGAGAGCATCGGTGAGCCGCCGGGATGGGTATGGATGCATCGGATGCCCGAAAGACCAGAATTGCCGCGTCTGATGCGTAAGAAGGGCAGAGGGACGTCGACGGAAGAACCGATGGAAATATCATGAACGCGTCCTTGCCTTGAGAGGTAAACAGAGATTTCGCGATTGATTTGCGCTGAGAAATCGGCCAAAGCAAACATCATCTCGTAGGAAATGAAGGCATCGCTCGGGACTTGCATATCATATAGTTTTTCAATTTCAGACAGCAGTGATTGCTTCAAGCCGCTGATATTTCCGTTCACTTTCATTTATGATTCTCCAAGACTTAATTTTATGGTGATAAGTTTAATGCATGATAAGAAAAATAGCAAAACAAAAAGTGCCAGTACGGCACTTTTTGTGGGTTTAACTATGGATTAAAAATCCAAATCATCTTGGTATTCTTCTCGGGATTTCGCTGCATCGGATCGGACATCTTTCATCAATTCTTGAATAGCGTCAGCATCATCTTCCGCAGCGCTCTCGGCTTCATCCATCCGTTTTTCCGCCGCATCCATTTCATTACGCAGTGAGTAGTATAGGTCGGTTCGTCCGTTTTCGGAACGTTCGGCTGAAGCTTTGTATTTCGCGGTTTCGTAAGCCACCTTTGCTTCGGTATAGACACTGAATACAGCGTCTTTTTCCTCGGATAGCTTGATGTACTCTTGCTGCTTCAGTAAAAATTCATTTCGTGTGTCAAGACCTCTTTTGTAAGTTCGCACCGACGCCGCAATTTCATCCGGTACCGAGATGGCAGCGATACGTGCAATCAGTTCTTGATTGGTAGAAAGCGCCTTGTCGGTCGAGCCTTGGCTTCTATGGGTCAAAATCGTTTCGTTCGTTTCTGTTGCCACTTTGGGATATGGCAAATCCAAGCACTTTTGCTCAACCCTGTTGGATTCTTTGATAATATCTTCAAGTTCGACCATGTCCATATAGAAGGTTAAACCGGATTCGGATATAACATCGCCGGCCAAAAATGCAAAGTCTTTTTTACCGATCACCTGCGCATAGTCGATATTGTTGTTAAGGGCAGTCAGCTTTTTATGCACTTCAACGATATCGTCCATTTTTTTCATGTAATCATCCACTTTTTCTTCCAAAGAGTCAGATGAATGTGTGTTCATGTTTTTTGCGCTGTTGATTGACGCTTCGGTGCCGTCCAAATCTGCGCGAATGGTAACCAGTTCATTCACATAAGAAATGACTAATTGGACATAGGTTTGACTCGCGACCAATTTTTCGCGATAGGAATCTCGATGAGATGGAAGACCCGCCGGCAGATTAAACTCGTCGAAACTGAGAATCAGCTGATCGATTTCGATGCTAAGATTGCTTAATGAGTTAACCAGTTCATCCAGAGACGTGCTGTTTTGATAGGCTTCATCTACACTGGTTGAGAAACTGGTATTGGTGTCCATAATGGTTTGTAATGCATCAATAGACGTCTGGAGGGCGGTGGCTTTTTCGGCTATTTCACTTAGTCCTAAGGTTTCCGGCGTTTCCTTTTTCATCACCCAAAAGTAGTTTGTGTTGATTCTTTGGAGCTGTTCTTCAACCACCGGCATATCATCAAGGATTTGCTGATAGACAGAGATGCCGCCTTCAAAGTCTTTGGCGTTTGAAACAGGGCCACCATCCAGCTTAACTTTAAATTCCTCTAAACTGGTTTTTAGGTTACCGACCTTCTCGGTGTAATACCCAGAATCGATATACATATTTGTCGCGCAGAAGGTGATAAGTGCAGTTACCGCGATGCATACCCCTAATGTGATTAAAAACCCTTTAATAGGCAGAACGTTGGAACTTGCAACTTCAGACTGCTTTTCTTTGGCTTCAGTAATTTTATTTTGTGCGGCTTCAATCCGCTTTTTGGCGTTTCTTAAGAATTTATAGTCCGCTTTTTCCTGTGGTGTCAAGGACAGCATAAAGAGCTTTTCTTGCATGTTAAATTCAGCGTCTACCACTTTTTTGGCCTGCAAGTCAGCTTTTGCCTTTTGTGCGGCTTCTTTCGCGTCAGCTTTAGCCTGTGCAGCTTCCATCTTGGCCGCCAGTTTAGCATCTGCCTGCTTTTGGCGTAAGTCCGCTTTTCGGGAGGGCGGTAGAGATGCAAAAGCGCGTTTTTCTGCTTTTTTACGTTTGGCTTCTTTTTTTATAGCGGCTTTGTTACGCTGCGCCACCAAACGCTGCTTCTTCTTTATTTTTGCACTTTCGCGAGCGGCCTCGGTTTCTAGCTTTTTTAATAAAAGCTTTAGATGCATCGGGCTTTCTATCTCGCCATATTCAGTTAGAACTTCCTGCCAAAAATCAATATCACTTTCAAAAACGGGTTCGTCAGTGATGCGCT
>JBFLKV010000194.1:0-12033 GCA_040883365.1 Eubacteriales bacterium | reverse complement strand
CAATCGCCGCACGACCCGTTCTTCCGGTATACAGCACATCATCAATCATTACCACGGTTTTATCCTGCACCGAGAAGGGCACATCGCTACCGTTGATAATGGGGTGATCTGAGAGCAAAGACAAATCGTCACGATAAAACGTGATATCCAACACACCGACATCTATCTTCATGTTCTCAAACTGATCGATATAGGCTTGAATACGCTTTGCCAGAGGTACACCACGGCGCTGAATGCCGATTAAAACCGTTTCGCTCATGTCACAGTTTTCGATAATCTCATGGGCAATGCGTTTCAGCGCACGCTCCATGTCCTGCTTATCCATGATTTTTGCTTTATAATCCATTAATGCACTCACTTCCTTGTTAAAAACAAAAAACCCGCCAATACAGCAAGGTTATCTCCAATAAGTCAATATGCACAAAAACATGATAAAAGCATGATTTGCAGCACATGCATTAAATGTCAGCCTTGCGGTATCTCTGTACCGATTAAAGGTCACTTTTTTTCTATGGCTACTTTACCATACTCCTAAAATATTATCAACTTCTTTTTGACGAAATGAATCAATCATTGATTAAAAAATGCTTCCCTTTTCCAATCAAATCCTCTCGGCCCGCTTTCTTTAGTGCCGCTAAGACCCATTTTCGGTTTTTTGATCGGTTAAATTGCAAAAGTGCCCGCTGCATCTGCCTTTCACTTTCGCTTTTCGGCACATACACTTTTTCTTTTGTCAGTGGGTTAACGCCGGTATAGTACATACAAGTGGAAAGAGTACCCGGCGTCGGATAGAAATCCTGCACTTGCTCGGGGATAAAGCCCGTTTTCTTAAGATAAAGCGCCAAGTTAATCGCCGATTGCAATGTGGACCCCGGGTGCGACGCGATAAAATATGGAATCACATACTGTTCCTTGCCTGTTTTTTGATTCGCCTTAAAGAATGCATCCAAAAATTCTTCATACAGTGCATTGTCTGGTTTGTTCATCAGTTTTAGCACATCGCAATCAATATGCTCTGGCGCGGTACGCAGCTGTCCGCTGACATGGTGCTTGGCCAATTCTTCAACAAATCCACTTTTTTTATCGTAAACCATATAGTCAAATCTAAGCCCCGAACGAATGAATACTTTCTTGATTTTGGGCAATTTTCTCATATCCCGCAAGACGTCTAAATACTCTATATGGCTAACGTTTAAGTTTTTGCACTTATCCGGGTACAAACACAAGCGATAGCAAGGCTTACTCTTGTCTCGCTTGCAATAAGCGTCATAGAAGTTGGCCGTCGGTCCACCGACATCGTGAATATATCCTTTAAAGTCATTATCATCGGTCATTTTCTTCGCTTCATCCAAAATACTCTCTTTGGAACGTTTGGAAATCGATCGTCCCTGATGATATTGGATGGCGCAAAAAGCACAGCCGCCGATGCATCCACGATTGGCGGTAATGGAGAACTTCACTTCCTCAAAGGCAGGTATCGGTTGATTATAAGAAAAATGGGGTTTCCCGGTAAACGGCAAAGCATACAGTGTATCCATATCATCAGTCGAAAGCGGTTCGCTGGGTGGGTTCTGCACCAGATATTTTTCGCCATGCTTTTGCACGAGTGTTTTCGCGTGACCAAACTCAAGATTACGATACTGTGTCTTAAACGCCTCATTATAAGCGCTTTTGTCCGTGCTGACCGATTCAAACGACGGTATTTCGATGCCATCATAAACGCTTGAAATATCTTTTGCCATATAGCATGTGCCGGCGATAAAGGTCATATCTTTTATATACATGCCCGATTCAAAACACTCTGCCAGCGCCAGAAGCGGCTTTTCACCCATGCCATAGACCAGCAGGTCGGCCCCGCTATCCACCAAAAGACTTTGGCGCACTTTATCATCCCAGTAGTCATAATGTGCAAAGCGTCGTAAAGATGGCTCGATGCCGCCGATAATCACGGGCACATCTTTATAGGCTTCTTTCAGACGATTGGTGTAGACGATTCCCGCACGTTTAGGCCGTTTACCTGTTTCTCCACCCGGTGTATAAGCATCAGTGCGTCTCGGGCGCTTGTTTGCGGTGTATAGGTTCACCATGGAATCGATATTGCCTGTGCTGACCAAAAAGGCGTATTTTGGTCGACCCAGACGTTTAAAACTCTCCGCGTTATGAAAATCCGGTTGAGCGATGATGCCCACTGTGTACCCAAAAGTCGAAAGCCAGCGCCCTAAAAGCGCCGCAGCAAAAGAATGATGGTCGATATATGCATCAGCTGAAACGATGATAAAATCGAGCGCATCTATGCCTTGCTCAGTCATCTCGTATTTTGTTGTGGGTAGAAATCCGTGGTTCATCTTTTCTCTTTCGTTTAAAAAAACCTCAATTGCTTGAGGTCGTTTTTATTAAATGTTTTTAAGCCAAGCCTGTAAGCCGAGTTCTGTCGTGAACGATCATCTATCTAGGCGAATTGTTACCAAAACGCTCAAGCGATTCCAAAGGGCGTAGCGGGTACTATTAAATGCCCTTATACCAATCTTGCACCGGATGGGGTTTACATATACAAGCCATGTCACCATAGCCCAGGTGAGCTCTTACCTCACCTTTCCACCCTTGCCTGCAATGCAGGCGGTTTATTTCTGTTGCACTATCCTTAGAGTCGCCTCCACTGGACGTTATCCAGCATCCTTACCCTGTGGTGCTCGGACTTTCCTCAGCGAAAATTCGCTGCGATCGCTCAGCTTGCTTAAAACTTATTTTTTAAGATTCTTTAATATAAATAATTCTTCCGCAGGATTCACATTCCAATATCTCGCCCTGCTTAATTTTGGTCATCTGACTGCTTGGGATATTCATGTTACAACCCGGGCAGGTATCACCTGTGACCAAAACAATCGGTGATGAAATGGAACTTTTGATTTTCTTGTAACGCTTAATCAGCGCGGTGTCCACTTTCTTTTCTGCTGCGGCCAATTGTTTTTTAAGTTTCTCAATCTCCGGTTCGCTTTCCTTAATCTCAACATCATGCTTTTTCTTAAGATCAGCAAACTCTTTCTTGGCTTTGGTTACGTTGACGAGTACCGTTTTTAGCTTGTCATCCACGCCTTCGGAAGAAGATATCACACTTTCCAAGCGTTTTTTCTGCTTGGATAGCTGTTCATATACCTTTTCCTGATCCTGTACCAAGGTTTTGATATATGGCAATTCAACGGTATCCAGTTCGTCGTTAACCGCTTCTTCAATCTCTTTTGCCAAAAGTCCAAACTCTTTTTTTAGCTTCTTCAACTGCTCACCGGCATCATCCACGTCGTTTTGTTTAACAATCAGAGATTGTTCCAACTTTTTAATCGCTTCCTGCTGCTTTTGCAAATAATCATGAATCTTCTGCAGGCGCGTACGTGTTGCGGTGTTTTTCAGTTTTTCATTTATTTCTTCAAGCTTCTGGTCAATCGTTTGGTATTGAAACAGCTTTTCCAGTTTTTCCAAAAGAAACCCTCCTCTATTTTGCCTTAAAATCTTTTATATCGTTACATACGGCGGTTTTTCCCGCTCGCTGATTTTAACCTGTAAATTATATTTTAACTCATCAGTCGTTGCTTGTAAACGCTCTGCCATCAATTTAACAAAATGTTTTTCAGTGTTGTAGTGCCCCGCCTCCAATAGAACTAAGTCAAGCGATGTGGCCAAAAGATGCTCATGGTGCTTGGCTTCGCCGGTCAACAGCACATCTACACCCGCGCTTTTCGCAGCATTTACCGAGTCTCCACCCGCACCGCAAGCGACAGCCACCACTTCGACCGGTCGGTCCAGCGCGCCAGTGACGCGAATGCCTTCTACTTTTAAGGCATCTTCAATATTCTGAACTACTTCTGATACTGTTATTTTCTGCGCAAGCGTACCTACGCAACCAAAGCCGTTATCATTTTCGCTATCCAGCGGTTGGCAGTTTGTTATGCCACACATTTTTGCCAGCGTATCATTGACGCCACCCGCCACCACATCCATATTGGTGTGCGCCGCATAAACGCTGATTCCGCTTTGAATCGCCTTAAATACGATGCTGTTCTTATCGATTGATTTAATTGGGTCGAAAATCAAAGGATGATGCGAGATGATTAAGTCGCACTTTTTTTCAATCGCCTCATCCAAAACATCAGCCGTTATATCTACACAAATAAGAAGGCGTTCATAGCCTTCTTTTGCGTCAATCAATAATCCACAGTTATCCCAATCCATCGCCAGATGTTTGGGTGCAATACTCTCCAAAACATCCAACAATGCCTTTTTAGACACCATTTTTCTTATCCTCATACATGGCTATCGCAAGTTTTACTTCGTCGATTTTTTCTTGCTCATCGTTTGCATTTTGCAAATTATTCAATGTTTCATTGAGATTTTTAATCTTATAATCGTAATATTTTTTTAGAACAGATTGATCGGTATCCACCATATGCGTGCCAAGCTTCGTATCCGAAATATCACGGATAGAAGACGGGGACATTTTTGCCGTAAATATTTGATAGAATTTGCCGTTTTCTTCAATAATTTTTTCCTGCTCAACCACAAAACCGGCAAAATACAGCCAGGATCGCACCACATCCTCACGGTTGTTTGGCGAAAGAACCAGCTTGGTCAGGTTGCTTATTTTCGACTTACCCGCCTCAAGGATATTGCGCATCAGCTCTCCGCCAATGCCAGAAATAATCACTGCGTCCACTTCGTCTTTATCAATCACGCTTAAACCATCGCCCAAACGGAAATCATAAAATGACATCAAGCCGTATTCCTCTGCTAAATCATATGCTTTTCGCAAAGAAGGCTCGCTGATATCGGTGGCAATCACCTGAATCGCTTTCTTTTCGGATAATGAAAGCAGGCCGGTTAAGCCGTGATCACAGCCAATATCGGCAACGTTCGCCACAGACGGCATTAAATTGACGATTTCACGTATTCGTAAACCGATTTTCTCTTTAATCTCAATCAAAATTAAAGCCCTTTCAAATATTTCGAAAACCACTCGGAATATTCCGAAGTGACTGATGTTTCATATATCTATTCTAAGAAATCACGCAGTTTTTTTGACCGACTTGGATGTCTTAGTTTGCGCAAAGCCTTGGCTTCAATCTGCCGAATACGCTCACGTGTTACCTGAAATTCTTTGCCGACCTCTTCCAGCGTGCGTGCACGACCATCTTCCAATCCAAAACGAAGTGACAGCACTTTTTCTTCACGCGGCGTTAGTGTATCCAAAACGTCCATCAGCTGCTCTTTAAGCAAAGTAAAAGCTGCCGCCTCGGCCGGTGCCGGTGCATCATCATCCGGAATAAAATCACCAAGATGACTATCTTCCTCTTCGCCAATCGGTGTTTCCAAAGAAACAGGTTCCTGCGCAATTTTGATAATCTCGCGTACTTTCTCTTCGGGAATATCCATCTCACGCGCCACTTCATCCGGCTGCGGATCACGTCCATACTTCTGTAAAAGCTGGCGGGAAACACGAATCAGTTTATTGATTGTTTCCACCATATGCACAGGAATACGAATGGTTCTCGCTTGGTCAGCGATTGCACGTGTGATGGCTTGTCGAATCCACCATGTTGCGTAAGTAGAAAACTTATAGCCTTTGGTATAATCAAACTTTTCTACCGCTTTAATAAGACCCAAGTTTCCCTCTTGAATCAGATCAAGGAACAACATGCCTCTGCCCACATAGCGCTTTGCAATAGAAACAACCAATCGCAAATTGGCTTCTGCCAGCTTACGTTTGGCGCTTTCGTCGCCCGCACCCATAGCTTTGGCCAAAGTCACTTCTTCTTCTGCTGTCAAAAGCGGAACTTTACCAATTTCTTTAAGGTACATCCGAACCGGATCGTCAATATTTATGCCTTCGGGTATGGATAAATCCAGTTCCTTTTTTTCTTCTTCGTCTTCAGAAATCTCTTCCAGCTCTTCTTCGTCTGCGTCTTTTTCATCAATAACATTGATATTAGCCATTTCAAGCGCACCTAAAATACGCTCCAGTGTTTCTGGCTTAATCGCGTTATCTTCTAACGAATCATTCAGTTTTTTGTATGTGACCGATCCTGATTCTTTACCTTCGTCGATCACTTTTTTTAATTTTTCCTGATGCTCATTGGATTGGAACTTAGTTGCAATGAGTTCTTCCAATGTTAATTCGTTTTTATCTTTGCCTTTACCCTGTTCTGCCTTCTTCTTTTCCGTTGCTTTATCCCCCGATGTTTTAACTGTTGTTTTTTTAGATGTCTGCTTTTTTGCAGTTGATGTTTTTGATGGTGTCTTTTTCTCAGCTTTTACCGTAGTTGTTTCTTTTGCGGTTTGCGCTGTTTTGCTTTTTTCAGTTTTTTTAACGGTCGTTTTTGCTGTTTTGGCATCATCTTTTTTTTCTACTTTTTTAACCGGACTTTTTGCCGTCGTAGTCTCTTTTGTCGCCGCTTTAGCCTTAACTTCCGTTTTCGCCGCTTTCTCAGCAGGCTTTTGTTTTGCGGCTACCTTACTACTCCCAGTTGCCGCCTTTTTTTCTTTCGCCAATCTCTATTCACCTTCAATCAATTTGGCCTTCTTTTTTTGTTATGTAATTCTTTATTCAATTCTTGATATTTTTTATAGGCTTCTTTGTCATTCTCATTTTTGTATTTGTTCAATAAAATATCAAGTTGCTTTTTAATTCCCCTGCTTTCAATCTCTGTAATGATATTTTCAGGCGTTATACCACGCAATTCAAAATCAGATATTGTCGTAATTAACTCAGATGCCAATACCTTAGCTTCATCACTGATGACTGTAACAATTTCGGCATCGGTTGGCAAAATACCTTCTTTTATTTTTAAATTTATAAAATTTACAATCTCTTTAACTTCCGTTAACATTAAATAGGGCATAATTCGGTCGATATCGTAAAATGCGGTTTTTTTTGGAAACTTAAGGAAATATGCCGCCAGCATCTTTTCCTCTTTAATCTGGATATCCTTATCCGGCACTTCGCCCTCATTTTGCTCGGTTAAAGTCTTTATTGCGGCTTTCTCTTCTCCCCTGGTTACCGAATCCATCTGATCTTTGATGGCTTGCACCGAGTGCCCGGTCTCTTTCGAAAGCCGAAGTATGTACTGCTCCCGTTCAATCGGATTCTTCAGTTTTTTAAGCACTTTTGTGCCTTGCACAATATATGTGGCCTTATCCTCAAATGAAGATAAGTCAAATCCTCTTTTGATGCGATCCAATCGAAAATCTGTGGCTTCTTTGGCCGACTTGGCTTGTTTTACAAACTCCGCATAACCGAATGTCTTGATATATTCATCCGGATCCATACCTTCGGTAAACGCAATCACCTTGGCTTTTAGTCCCACAGATTCGACGATATCCAGTGCTTTTTCGGTTGCTTTTTGCCCAGCGTTGTCACCGTCGTAAGCGACATACACCAGCGGAACGTATCGCTTAATCAGTTGTGCTTGCTCGCGCGTCAGGGCTGTACCCAGCGTCGCTACGGCATTGACCACCCCGCGTTCATAAAGCGAGATTACGTCCATATAACCTTCCACCAAAACCACCGATTGAATCTTCTTAATGGCTTTAACGAAGTTAAGGGAATAAACATTTCTTCGTTTATTGAACGCCAACGTATCCGACGTATTTAAGTACTTTGGCGATGAATCATCCATCACACGACCGCCGAAACCAATCACTTCACCAAAAATATTGATGATTGGGAACACCACTCTGGCCCTAAACGTATCAAAGGCCTTGCCGTTTTTCACCGAACAAAGCCCAGCTTCCTTGACCTCGTCTATCTTACAGCCTTTAGCCTGCAAATGCAACAGCAAATCGTCCCATGTTTCGGCAGCATATCCAAGACCGAATTTTGTGATCGTCTTGGATGAAAGCCCACGTTTCTCCAAATACGCCTTGGCCTTCTTTCCTTTGTCACCATTCAGCAAGTCATAGAAGTAATGCGCCGCCAATCGATTGATTTCGTATATCCGCTGTTTGCGTTGTTTGTTCTTCTCGTAATCCGCGTTGTTAGTCTTTTGTTCGGGTAGTGGCATCCCGGCGCGTTCGGCCAATCGTTCAACCGCTTCTGGGAAAGTCAGCTTATCTATTTTCATCAAAAAACTGATCGCGTTTCCGCCCTCATGACACCCAAAGCAGTAAAAAATCTGCTTTTCCTTAGTCACAGAAAAAGATGGCGTTTTTTCGCCATGAAAAGGACAAAGGCCCCACAGCCGGCCTGATTTATTCTGTAGCGTAACATAGTCAGAAATCACCGATTCTATATCGGTTTTGGCTAAGAGTTCATTAATAAAATCCTGTTCGAAAAAAGCCATGATTTCCCTTTCTGTTTTCTAGTAAATCAATACACATTCCAGCCGGTCGGTACAAAAAGCTGATTATAGACCTTAATCACATATCGATCGGTCATACTGGCGATATAATCAATAATCGCCTGTCTTTTGCCGTACTTTTCTATGTTTTCGTCCTGATTATCCGGCATCAACGAAGGATTGCCATTAAACGCTTCAAATAACTGCAAAATAACACGCTCCGCTTTGCCTTCTTCCGATTTTGCAACCGGATTAAAATAAACGCGCTTAAACATAAAAGCACGGAAATCGTCAAATAGCTCACCTGTTTGTTTGGACATGCGAATTTCAGTTTCGCTCGAGTTTTGTATGATGTCCGAAATCATACTCTCCAATCGCTGAGAGTGTGTCTCGCCAAAATAATCGGTCAGACTTTTGGGGATATCTTGCTGTTTTAAAACCCCAGCTCGGATGGCGTCATCAATATCGTGGTTAATATATGCAATACGGTCGGAATAATTGATGAGTTTCCCTTCCATGGTCATGGGCTTATCGTTTTTCTTATGCTTTAAGATGCCATCATTAACAGCAAGGGTCAGGTTAAGTCCTTTGCCATTCTCTAAGTATTTCACCACACGAAGGCTATGCTTATTGTGCTCAAATTCGGGGTCGATTTGTTGCAGTGCCCGCTCACCTGCATGACCAAACGGCGTATGACCCAAATCATGTCCCATCGCAATCGCCTCGGTCAAATCCTCATTCAGCCGCAGACAGCGCGCCATGGTTCTGGCGATTTGAGAGACTTCCAAGGTATGCGTCAGGCGCGTACGGTAATGATCCCCCTCGGGAGAAAGAAACACTTGGGTTTTGTGCTTTAAACGGCGAAAACTTTTCGAGTGGATAATGCGATCACGATCCCGCTGGAATTTTGTGCGAAAAGCACACTCTTCCACGGGTCTTTCGCGTTCAGCATCTGCGGAAAAAGTCGCATATGGACTTAGTATCTCCCGCTCTAGGGCTTCCAGCCGTGTTCTGGCGTTTTTCTCTTCGATTTTCATCGTTTCCCCCTGCCCGCCATGCGCATTTTAGTTTATTCTCTATTCAGTTCAATTTTCTTAAGCTTAAAATCCAAAAAATCACATGACACATTTTGATATAGAATACCATTATGGATGCCGTTGAAAGACTTATATGCAGAAGCGTCATGCAGATGCCCGTACAAAACAGTATCCACACCGTATTTCTCCAAAAGCTCGGTGAACCCCGTCGGTTCTCTTTTTTCATTAAAGGGCGGATAATGCATCATCACAATGATTTTTTTATCCTCGCGCGGTTTGACTTTCTCTAAAGAAAGCTTCAAGCGCTCCACTTCACGCATATATATTTTTTTGTCTTCGGGCTTAAACTCCCGGTCAGAAGGGCACGTCCATCCCCGCGTACCGGCTATACTAAAGCCTTCAAACTCAAACGCATTGTTCTGCAAAACATATGTATCTTCTTTTAACACACTAACGATTCGCGAAAGTGAAGACCACCAATAATCATGATTACCCTTTAAGATGATTTTGCTGCCAGGTAATTCTTCAATCTGCTTTAGGTCAATCAGGGCTTCTGACAACCGCATAGCCCAGGATATATCACCGGGAATCAACACCAAATCGTCCTCACATACCCGTTTGTGCCAGTCCACGCGTATCTTTGTCCAATGATCCTTCCAGTTTTCCCCAAAAATGTCCATCGGCTTGGGTTTAAAACCTGATAAATGTAAATCGCTGATGGCGTATATGTCCATGAATTCCTATATTCCCTTGCAAAAATTATAAATACGCTTCAATGGCGTTCAGTACTGCTTCTTTCCCCAATTTCTCGGAGGATGATACCGGATAGATTTCAAAACCTTCTCCGTAACCAATCAACTTTTTAATCGCTTTGATTTGGTTATAACGTTTAGATTTTGCAATTTTGTCGGCTTTGGTTGCCACACAGATGACCGGGATTGAATATTGCGCCGCCCAATTGAACATCATCAAGTCATCGCGCGTTGGGTTATGTCGAATATCAACCAAAATGACAATCGCTTTTAATTTATCCGAATTGATTAGGTAATCCTCAATCATCCTGCCCCAGCTCTCCTGCTCGGCTTTGGATACTTTGGCAAAACCATATCCCGGCAAATCGACCAAATAGAAATTTTCATTGATCAAAAAGAAGTTAACCAATCGTGTTTTTCCCGGTGTCCCGGACGTTTTTGCCAGTTTTCTTTGATTACAAAAATAATTAATCAATGATGATTTCCCGACATTCGACTTGCCTGCCACCGCTATTTCGGGAAAATCCCCACCCGGGTGTGCGCTGATACGTGTGATGGATTTAATAAATCTCGCTTTCTTAATCTCCATGCCTAAACCAACGCTTCCTTGAGAACATCGTCGATTTCCTCAGCATAAACCACGTCCAACCGCTTCTTTAAATCTTCAGGAAAATCAATGTAATCCTTCTCGTTTTCTTTGGGTATAATAATGCGATTGATGCCCGCTCTAAGTGCCGCCAACACTTTTTCTTTTAAACCGCCAATGGGTAGCACCCGACCGGTCAAGGTTACTTCGCCAGTCATGGCAATGTCACTTCTCACTGCGCGCCCAGAGAGCACTGAAACCACAGCGGTTACCATGGTGATACCCGCCGAAGGCCCGTCTTTGGGTATGGCGCCTTCGGGTATATGAATATGGATATCCTTATCCTTATGAAAGCCCTCATCTATTTTAAGCTCTGGTGCTTTTGCCCGCACCAAGCTTAAACCTGTCTGTGCGGATTCCTTCATCACATCGCCCATCATGCCAGTCAATTGCAACTTTCCGCTACCGCGGAATACCGTGGCCTCCACATTCAGCGTCACACCGCCCGTTGCCGTCCATGCCAATCCGGTCACAACGCCCACACGATTCTGTTTCTCGGCTTGATCAAACTTATATCGCGGTGCATGTAAATAATCACGTACCATCTCTTTAGTCACCGTGATCTCTTTTTTACCCGATTTAATCAGCTCCGCCGTTGCCTTGCGGCACACCGAAGCGATTTCGCGCTCCAAATTACGGACGCCGGATTCTCTCGTATACAGATTGATGATGTCATTAAGCGCATCATCTTCAAATTTTATTTTTTCTCCTGAAAGCCCATGGGCCTTCGCTTGTTTTCCGATCAAATGACGTTTTGCGATTTCAGCTTTTTCTTCATATGTATAGCTTGATAGCTGAATAATCTCCATGCGGTCCAGCAAAGGTCTAGGAATCGTTTCAATGCTGTTGGCCGTGGTGACAAACATCACTTTAGAAAGATCATACGGAATATCAATGTAATGATCGCGGAATGATGAATTAATCTCCGGGTCCAGTACTTCCAGCATCGCCGAAGCAGGGTCGCCACGGAAATCTGACGCCATTTTGTCCACTTCGTCAAATAAAAATACCGGGTTGTCTGTTCCTGCCTGCTTGATGGATGTGATGATTCTGCCCGGAATCGCGCCAATATACGTTCTGCGATGTCCACGTATTTCGGCTTCGTCCCGCACCCCGCCAAGCGACATGCGTACAAACTTTCTGCCCACCGCACGTGCGATACTTCTGGCGATAGAGGTTTTTCCAACACCCGGCGGTCCGACGAAACAAAGAATAGGACCTCGCATATCCTTTTTCATTTTTAAAACAGCAATATATTCAACAATACGCTCTTT
>JBFLKV010000193.1:0-5752 GCA_040883365.1 Eubacteriales bacterium | reverse complement strand
TGCTTTCGGGTATCACGATTGATACCAAAGGTTTTTCGTTTAAGACGGGTGTTAGAACCTTTGAAGCCGCTTCCTATTTACGCAAAGCCGGCGCAGACACCACGAGTATTCGCCAGCACTTTAAGGACGACTTTAATACCTTCACCGCAAAAGCCGATGTAGTGAAAAGCGCTGAGAGAAGACCCGACGGTATCGCCATCGCAGTATGCCCAGCCGGCACCGAAAACGCTCAGGTCATCGCGGCACAAGCCGCAGACACGCTGGTATCCATCACAGGAATCAACACATCCTTTGTCTTTTCCACACAGGATGATAACGTGCTAATTTCGGGGCGGAGCATCGGCGGACAAAATGTCCAGCTGATTTTGGAATCACTCGGTGGAGGCGGACACGCCACGATCGCGGGTGCAAGACTGGAAAAAACAACATTAGAAGACGCAAAAAAACAGCTTCTTGAAAAGCTTAAAGAACTTTAGAGAATAACGGAGGTATTATTTGATGCAAGTCATATTATTAAAAGACGTCAAGGGCACTGGCAAAAGAGGCGACTTAGTCAACGTCAGTGACGGATATGCCAATAATTTTTTAATCAAAAGAAAACTGGCTTCTGCCGCAACCAAGGAAAACATCAATGCCGCCAAAATGGCAAAAAAAGCGGAAGATCATAAAAAGCAAGTGGAACTGGACGATGCGCGCAAACTGCAGGAAAAAGTGAATGGCAAGACGGTGAAACTGGCTGTCAAGGTCGGCGAAAACAAAAAACTTTTTGGCAGTATCACCGCGAAGGAAATTGCGGCAGCGCTTAAAAAAGAGCACGGATTTGATGTGGACAAAAAGAAAATCGCCTTATCCGAACCGATCAAAGAGCTTGGACAGTACGAAGTGGATGTCAAAGTCTACGCCAACATGACCAGCAAAATCTTTGTTATGGTCAACGAAGCGTAACGGGACATACCCCAGCACCGCTTCAATATTTTTTTAAGGACAACAACAATGGCTGAGAAACTTTTGGGGAAAACCCCGCCAAATCATATACAAGCCGAACGCGCTGTACTTGGCTGCATTCTTCTAAACGAGAAGGCCGCTTATATTTCCGTTGAGAAACTGAAACCAGATGATTTTTATGCGCCAAAAAACGCACTGGTTTTTGAGTGCATCACTGAGCTGATTATTGAATCGAGGCCCATTGACCTTATCAGCGTCACCGACAAGTTAAACGCCAAAAATAAATATAACGAAACTGAAGATTTACGTGACCTTGGTGATATGATGCAGCTGGTTCCCACCATGGAGAACCTGCCCGAGTATATTGATATCATCAAAGAAAAATCCATACTGCGCCAATTGGCCGCTGCTTCCAACGCCATTATCAGCGATGTTTATAACTCCGAGCAAGCGGTGGAAATTCAGCTGAACCGTGCTGGTGAGCTGATGTACAACATTGCGGTGGGCGAAACGCAAAATTCGCTGACCCATATCGAAAGCGCTTTGATGGAATCCTACAAGATCATATCCGAACAGGCCAAGAACAAACGCGGTCTGATGGGTGTGGCGGCAGGATTTCCACTATTCGATAAAATGCTTTCGGGCTTGCAGCCCACACAGCTGATCATTGTTGCTGGACGCCCAGGCATGGGAAAAACGTCTTTTGGCCTCAATATCATCCAAAACGTCGCCTTGCGCGAAAAACAGCCCGTCGCGATTTTTTCTCTGGAGATGAGCAAAGACCAGTTGGCCACCCGTTTGATGTGCTCAGAGGGGCGTGTGGACAGCCAAAAGACCCGTACCGGCAATCTTTCGGCTAACGACTTTGAACGCTTAGCCGGTGCTTTAGATCACCTCGGCAGCGCACCAATCTATATCGATGATACCCCCGGCGTCACCATGACCGAAATTTTGGCCAAATGCCGCCGCGTTAAGATGGAGCACGGACTTGGGCTAGTCATGATCGACTATCTCCAGCTGATGAGTTCCTCCAAGCGCACCGATAACCGTCAACAGGAAATCTCGGAAATCACCCGTTCGGTCAAGCTGATGGCCAAGGAACTCAGCGTGCCCGTGATGCTGCTCTCTCAGCTGTCGCGCGCCTCCGAGAAAAGAAACAAGGAAGAGCGCATGCCTGTGCTTTCCGACCTGCGTGAATCCGGCTCTATCGAGCAGGATGCCGACGTGGTTATCTTTTTGCATCGCGAAAACTACTATGACGAACAAGCCGACCAAACAGAGGCCAAAGTGAAAATCGCCAAGCAGAGAAACGGCCCGACCGGCGTTGTCAGCATGATGTGGAACAGCGAATATACACGATTTGAAGAAAGAGATTTGATACATCAGGAGGATGCCCCGTTTTAGGGCATAACACATAAAGTTATGGTTACAAACCGATGGTTTTTAGGCGTCGATGATATTTCGGACGCGATGATGATAAGAGATACGGTGTTTATTGCGGAGCAAGGCTGCCCGGTGAACATCGAACACGACAAATACGACAAAACCGCCATGCACCTGGTGCTGTATGCCGACGGTGCTCCAGTGGGATGCGCACGCATGGTGCCGCAAGAGACAGGCTTTAAACTCGGGCGTATTGCCGTGCTGAAAGAAGAGCGTGGCAAGCATTATGGAGATCTCATCATGCGCCTTTTACTCTTCAAGGCTTTTCAGATGGGTGCCAAAGAAGCCCATTTGGGGGCACAGCTTCATGCCGCAGACTTTTATGCCCGCTTTGGATTTGTCCGGGACGGCGAAAATTATATGGAAGCCGGCATCGAGCATGTACCCATGAAAGTGACTGCCGATACGGTTGATTACCCCAGCGAGTGCCATCATTAAAAATATTCTTGTATATAAAAAAGCCCCGAAGGGCTTTTTTTGGTTTCGTATTATTTTAAAAATCCATTGAGGATGGTGCTCTCAGCTTCTTCTTCAGTCAGCCCGATGCTCATCAGCTTAATCAACTGTTCAGATTCCAAGCGTCCAATCGCTGCTTCATGCACCAGTTGGGCTTCGTTATGATACGCCGAAACTTTTGGAGTGGAGAGCACGGTGGCTTGGTCCATAATAATGGCGTCACACTGGATATGCCCTCGGCACTTATTTTCTCCCGACAGGTCAAAGAAGAAATCTTGCACGGATTGATCCCGCGCAACGGAACGTGAAATCACTTGTGCGGTGCTGTCCTCACCCTCCAGCTTGATGTTGACGCTGGATATCGCTTTTTGTGCATCGGTGGTCAGCAGTCTTTCGGTGATAATCAGCTTTGCTCGGTCACCCAAATGCACGGTGGTATTGCGCTTTGTGTCGTCCACACCTTCAATCTGCACTAACTCCAGCTCCACTAAGCTGTCTTCTTCCGCCCATATCTCGGTTTGCGGGTTCAGTATCTTCTGCCCTGCCCCCGGTCCTTGTCCGTAATGCTTTTCCACATAGCGCATTTTTGCGCCTTTTTTGACGTAGAAATCATGTACCCCGTCATGACTTGCTACCTTACCACCTGTATTATGAATGCCGCATCCGGCCACCACCAAAACATCGCTATTCTCGCCAACAATGATGGTGTTATATACTTTATCTTCGGTGTCTTCCTCGGTCACCAGTGCCGGGATATGCACACTTTCATTGACTGTATTGGGTTTCACCGTCACATTAATGCCCGGTTTATCCGTCTTGGCGTCCACGGTGATGTTCGCTGTTGAGTTCTTTTGAATGCCCTCGCCGTTTTTACGAATACTATATGCACCAATCGGTATTTCATGCAGATCGGCGACTTTTTCTAAAAGGGCTTTATCCAACGCGTTCAGCATCCAACTCCACCTCCTGTTCGTCGTAGCAATCACAACCCATCGTCGTATCCTGACGGTTCAAAATGCTTTCCATCGATACGTTCTCGGTGATATGCCCATTTTCCACCAGAATAATCTCATCTGCCAATTCCAAAATACGTTCCTGATGAGAAATAATCACGATGGTGGTATCAAGCTTACTATGCATCGTCTTAAATGTTTGCGCCAGCTTTTGGAACGACCAAAGGTCAATCCCCGCCTCGGGCTCATCAAACACCGCCAGATTCAGCTTTCTTGCCAAAATAGTGGCAATCTCAATTCTTTTAATTTCACCACCAGAAAGGGTGGCGTCCAAATCTCGAGTAATATAATCTCGCGCACAAAGCCCCACCTGCAAAAGCAAGTCGCGCATGGATGCGCTGGTCTCGCTCATCGCAAGTTTTAACATCTCTTTTACTTGTATACCCTTAAAACGGGGTGGGTGCTGGAAGGCATAGCCGATGCCAATTTTTGCACGTTCGGTGACAGAAAGGCCGGTGATATCCTCTCCGTCCAATAACACTTGCCCTGTGGTGGGCTTTTCGATGCCCATCATCAGTTTGGCCAGCGATGACTTACCCCCGCCGTTTGGCCCGGTCAGCACATACATCTTTTTGGTATCCATTTTTAGATTGATATCTTTCAGCACTTCAAATCGGTCTTGACCAATTTTTAGCGATACGTTCTTAAGTTCAAGCATTCAAAACTCCTTAATTATTGATTAATTCTGATTATAATACTAGGAATTCATTTTGGCAATACTCTTTTTGTAATTCGTCAAAAATTTCACAATTTCCTCATACAAAAAGCCCTCCGTCGGAAGGCTTAGTATCGCGTTCCTATTCTTCCAGCATAACCTGCTTGGGATCCCTAGCGCTTTGGTTATAGGCGTATACCGCTTTAGCAAACACACTCTCCATCGGGCTGTAAATCACCTGTGCCCCTTCGTCCACCAAGCTTTGTGTGGATTCATACACAGGAGAATCCAAACGGTTGACCGGAAAATCGGCCAGATAGACATAGATGCCTTCCGCTTTGCATCGGTCAATAAATGATTGCAGTGAATATTGAACATAGTCTGCGCCAACCAATGTATTAAACGTGTTGGAGTGAAACGCCCCATGGACCGCAACCGAGATGCCTTTAAGATTAAACGTCGAATAATCCAACCCTACGTATGGCACAATACCCATCACTTTATTCTTATAGATAAATGCATCAAATCGCCATGTCGGATATTCCACAGGCTTTCTCTCATCCGGCTGGCCGATAAACTGCCGCTCACGCATGATGCCATATGGCTCGGAGGTGGTCGATTCAAATTCATTGCTATACGGCGATGCATTAAGCACACCATCAGATGGATACACCACAATATCGCCACGATGGCCTTTTTGCTGATAGATAAAGTATGTTCCCAGCCGTTTTTCCTTGAGTATAAAATCCACCGAGGCCTCAAAGTTGTTAAGGCCGTTGGATCGTACCTCTCGTATGGGCGCGTTGGCCGCTGTCACCACAATGGGGATGGGTAAGCGTTTGTAATAGTAGCCTAAAAACGCCGTCGTATACACGGCTGTGTCACTGCCATGAATCACAATCATTCCGTCAAAATCATGATTGTACTGAAATGTCTCGTTGATATCCTTTGTGATTTTCTCCCATATTTCAGGATGCATGTTCTCGCTTAGCATCATCACCGGCGATATATAGGTAAACTCTATTTCGCCCTTATAAGTTTCCTCGATATAATCAATAAACCAACGGTATGCTTTTTTTGAAACATCCATCACACCTTTTTTGCTGGTCTTAGACCCAAATGTTCCGCCGGTAAAACAGATTAGAATCTTATTCATCAAATATCTCCTTTAAATCTTGGAGTAATTCTGCCACACTATTATAAACCAAATCCGGCTTAATTTCACTGCTCTTGATATCCG
>JBFLKV010000192.1:0-8221 GCA_040883365.1 Eubacteriales bacterium | reverse complement strand
TTCATCAAAGTTGAATCTTGCAGCAATAGTTAATAATTGAAGATTTGATTTATCGTCGAATACCAGCGACAATCACTTTTTCCTCATCACTGATTGCGGTATGACAATGGAAATACGGTTCAATCATGGCACACAGTGCGTCCAGCTCGGGCAACAGCTTGGAAATCTTCATTGCCGAACCCGAATGATGTCGGGTCAGCGCTTCCCGGCTCATGCCGTGCGCGATGCACAGCCTTCCGCCTGGCTTGATAAACGCCGACAGATGGGCCACTAATAATGCGGGGTCTATAAAATGTGGCAGTGCGTTATAGATGACACAGGAGTCGAAATCTGCTTCAAATTGCGCCGTTTCAATATCCGCACACTGCACGGTGATATGCGATTGTGGAAACTTCCGCCGCGCGATTTGAACCATTTCTGGTGACAAATCGACGCCGACAATTCGTTCTGCGCCGCGCGCCAGATAGTCTTCAAATAGCACACCCGTCCCGCAAGCCACATCCAAAACACGCATTCCAGCACAAACACCAGCAGCATCCAATATTGCATCAATTTTATGTTGGCTACGAATCATCTTTTTATCCCAGTCAGATGCGTGATGATTAAAATAAGCTTTAACTTCTGCTTTATTCAAATTCCTTCTCCAAAACTAGCAGGCAACGATTTCTTTAATCATAAATTCACGACCGCCTAAGAACTCCATGCTCGTCCCCCCACAGTCCGGACATTTTCTGTGATTTTCCACTACATTGAAAACTCTGCCACAGTTTCGGCACCGCGCGTTTCCCGGCAGAACCTCAATTTCCAGCCGCGTGTTTTCCAGCATAGTACCGTAAGACGCCGCCGGATAGCACTGCTCCGCGTAGTAGGGAACCACCGACGAAAGCTCGCCTATCTGAAGCACCAAAGCATCAATTTTGGTCAGGTTTTGCTGGCGCGCGATGTTTTCCACCACGCGCACCACTTCGGCCATAATGCCCAGCTCATGCATTCTTGTTCTCCTTTTTCCTGGGTGAAAAAACCTTACCGATTTTTTTAAGCTGCATCTTGGCTTTGCGCTTAATCACATGCGGTACTATGGCCTTTTTCATATCGAACAGCGAAACCCCTTCGCCGTCATACTGACGCGAAAGCGTTATTGCATCAAACTTGCATTTGGTGGTGCACTGTCCGCATCCCACGCACAGGAATTCGTCCACCACAGCTGCGCCGCAGCCCAGACAGCGCTCGGTCTCTTTTTTAACCTGTTCTTCGGTCAATGTGCCGCGTTCATCAGAAAACTTGTCGGCTGTCTTGGCATGTCCGGCCTGCTGCCGAGGCATCCGGTCATAGTTTTCGAGGTCCAGTGCTTCTTTATCCAGCGCTTTGTATTCTCTGCGGTCTCTTCCCAAAATCAAACTCTGGCCGGGTTGGACAAACCGATGGATGGACACCGCGCCCTGTTTGCCCGCCGCGATAGCGTCGATAGCGAACTTGGGCCCGCTATAGGCGTCGCCGCCCGCAAATATATCCGCCTCAGCGGTCTGGTAGGTAAAGGGATCGGCCACAATCGTTCCGTTGCGATTAAATTCCACCGCGGTTCCTGCCAGCATCTCATTCCATTCAATTGACTGACCGATAGACAAAAGCACCCAGTCGGCTTCCATCGTGATGGTTTGGCTTTCGTCGAACTTGGGCGAAAACCGTTTGTTTTCGTCAAAAACTGACAAACATTTTTTAAAGGTGACACCCGTAACACGGCCGTTTTTGGTTACGATTTCGACGGGCCCCCAACCGTTCTCAATGCCAATGCCCTCCTGTTTCACTTCCTCAACCTCGTCCGGTGATGCGGGCATCTCGGCCGCGCTTTCCAGACAGACCATCGAAACCTGTTCAGCTTCCACACGCGCTGCTGTACGCGCCACATCGGCCGCCACATTGCCCCCGCCGATGACGATCACCTTGCCGGGCAGTTTAACCGGTTCGCCAAGATTGACGCGGCGCACAAAATCGATGCCCGAAAGCACGCCTTCGACGTCTTCACCAGGTATACCCAAGCGTCTGCCACCCTGTGCGCCGATAGCTACATAAAACGCTTTAAATCCCTGTTTGCGTAAATCAGCGATAGCGACATCCTTGCCTACTTCAACGCCGGTCTTAAATGTGACGCCCAAATCTCGAAGCACCTCAATTTCTGCCTCCACCACATCTTTTTCCAGCCTGAAGGACGGGATACCGAAAGCCAGCATGCCGCCCAACTTCTTCTGTTTCTCAAAGACCGTCACGTCATATCCGTCAATCGCCAAATAATAAGCGCAAGACAAACCGGCGGGACCGCCACCGATAACCGCAACAGGCTTGCCGTACGCGTGCCGCTTTTTGGGCACAAAACGTCTGTCCTTGTTCAAATCCTGTTCGGCGATAAATTTCTTGATGTCATCAATCGCGATGGGTTCATCGATATCTCCGCGCGTGCACGCCGACTCACAGCGACGGTTGCAAATGCGTCCGCATACGGCTGGGAACGGATTTTCCATCTTAATGAGTTCCAGCGCGTCGGTGTATTTACCCTGCGCCGCCAGCTTGATATATCCCTGTATCGCGATATGCGCCGGGCAATCGGTCTTGCAGGGGGCTGTGCCAGTATCCACTACGTTTTTGCGGTTGGTGCGGTAATCCGGATTCCAGTGGTCGGGTGTCCATTCGGTATCTCTCGGCGTTTCGTCGCGTACAATCTTGTCGACGGTCGGGGTGGATGAGCAGATTTTCTGGCCCAGCTGAACCGCATTGACCGGACAATTTTCCACGCACTGACCACAGGCCACACATTTGTCCTTATCCACAGAGGACACATAGTTAGAACGGATCATGTCCGCGTTGATAAACATTTCAGCGGTGCGCATGGAGAAACATCCGCAACCACAGCAGTTGCAGATGGCATGCGTTTTGCCGTCGCCGTCCAGATTTGGTATCTCGTGCATCAGACCGTTTTCCTCGGCACGGCGGAGTATCTCGTATACCTCAGCTTTTTCCACCTGCCGACCACGATTGGTACGGATGTAGTATTCGGCGGCATGCCCCATCTGGATGCACATATCCTCTTTTAAGTGCCCACAGCCCTCGCCCATAATTTCGCGTGCCGTCCGGCAGGAACAATTGGAAACCGAAAAGATGTCGTGCTCTTCAATATGCTTGGAGATTTCCTCATAAGATACGCTTCGGCTTTCGCCGTCAATTGCTTTTTCAATTGGAATAACACGCATGAGTCCAATACCCACCGGCGTCATACCCGCCGTTCCCGCGCCACGGACCCGACCGTATGCCTCAAAAGCCTCGGCAATCTGCGGATATTTCTTCGGGTTGGTCGGATGGTTCACCATCATCTCCATGATGCCCGGCACCCACGTGTCATACCAGAAGTTATCCTTGCCGTCGATGGTGTTGACAAAGCAGACGCCGGCGTCGGCCAGTTCCAGAAGCAGTTTGTGGCATTCCTCGATAGATTTCCCCGTACGGTCGCTGACCATTTCGGCTGTCACTTTTTCGCGGATGGACATGGTCATGCAGACCTCGGCCATTGCGTCCGAAACCACGGGTTCCAAAATCAAATATTCCGGCGCGTCATAATCATACGCCCCTTTTGAACCGGGCTTTTTCCGCCCGATGTGATTGGCGAGCGCCAAAATTTTCGGATTCCCTGCTTTTGTTCCGATTTGTTCCTTCATCATTTCAGCCATCTTTGTTTGCTCTCCTCATATCTTTTTTTAAGTCACCTAGACAGGTTCGGTGGCATTTCCGCCGCCGTTCCTTATAATCTCTTTTAATCGCGCCAAGTTTTCACGGCGCATCTTAACCATTCAATCCATTCGTCCATACCCTCACCGGTTCTAGCCGAAATGGGGATGACTTTAGCGTTGGGGTTCAGTTGGTATACGCGTTCTTTCACCGCCTCAAGATCAAAATTGAAATACGGTAGTACGTCTATTTTATTAACCAGCACCACATCGCACACGGTGAACATCAGCGGGTACTTCAACGGTTTATCGTCGCCCTCAGGCACGGACAGAATCATCGCGTTTTTTGCCGCACCAGTATCAAATTCCGCCGGGCACACCAGATTACCCACGTTTTCCAGGATAGCCAAATCGACGCCCGCCACACCCAGTGCATCGACGCCCTGACGCGTCATACCCGCATCCAGATGGCACATGCCCCCAGTATGCAACTGAATAACCTTGGCTCCGGTCTGCTGAATGGTGCGTGCGTCCACATCCGAATCGATATCTGCCTCCATCACGCCGATGCTGAATTCGTCTTTCAGCCGCGCAATGGTGTCTTTCAGCGTGGTCGTCTTGCCAGACCCCGGCGAAGACATCAGGTTTAAGAGAAATACGCCCTTTTCCTTCATCTCGCTTCGAAGCGCATCTGCTTCGCGGTCATTGTCCTCAAAAACGCTTTGCTTTATTTCAAGTATCCTAAAATCATTCATGTCGTCACTCTCCTATTCGGCCAACTGTTTAATGGCCTTGTATTCTGCCAAATCCACATACAATTCGCCTTTGTAGGGGTTGCGGTGGGTTTTCTTGGCTTTGTAAATCATGTAAACAACCACTGCCACGTTGGCTATAAGCGCCAGCAGGCTGATGGTAAAATAGATGTTCGGATTATATGTGGAGTCCACGCGGAAAGCCCCCGCATCCTGGAACATCGGGAAGGTTTGCGCAAACATACACCAAATAGCCAGCGTCTGTGCCCTGTGCTGCAGCCACGCGCCTTTGCCCAGCGTAAACGCGCAAAGTGTGGGCGCCAAAAGCAGTGCCAGACCGCAATACCACGAATGGTTGGGCAGGCAATTGTAAGTGTAGGCGAAATTCCAAACGTCGTAAGCGATGATCCAAAACCACAGCATATCCGGCCACAACATATCGCGGCTGCCGTCCTTCTTGGTCACTTTGCGGATGCAGATGCCAAACCAACCGGTAATGGCGATGATATTTAATATGCCTGCCGCAGCGTTCATATAGTTCCATGAACCGCCCATCAAATAGACGGCTGAATCTGCAGTTTTATCCAAACTCATCACCGCATAATCAATGCCAACCTGAACATCCCGTACACAAGCTTCCAAAATATTAACCGCCAGAATCAGCGGCGGAAAACACAGCGCAATCCGGTTATCCGCCAAACGCCACGTGGTTCCGTCTTTGCGTTTGCCTGTCAGATGACGAATCAGCCAAAAACCGATACATCCGGCTGTGGATGAATAAACCTTGACCAAATGGAACCAATCAGTGTAAGTTGTGTCTTTCAGGACCGTAAACCAGAGTACCGAAAGAACTATGGGCAGGATAACAAAGCAAAAAAAGCCAACCCACTTAAACCGCCGGGACAATTCATTGACCGCAAACAGCGCCGATAGAACACACAGCCCAATCAGCATTGCCGAAACAGCCGTAGTGCCGGCAACATAATTGAAAGTAAACATAGAATTCCCTCTCTTAACTTAAATACAAAATGTAATAAATGGTGGGAGTATGTCCGAAAGAAAGTGAATGTCGTTAGTCTGTGGACATACCAGTGCGCCAAAGATTGATAATATTTTATCATTCGGTATGTTTCTTGTCAATAAAAATGAAAAAACCGCGATTTCATGGGGTATTTTAGAATTTTGTGCTTGTTTTTTCTCCATATTTAGGTATAATAGTGTTGTGGTCATTGGTTGAACCAGTAACACAAAAGGAGAGGTAAAATGGAGTTTTCAAAAATCAGCGCACCCACCCTAAAAGAACTGTTTGTCAGCAATCTGGAATCTATGATTCTATCCGGCCAATTGCCGGTGGGCACCCAACTGCCCCCGGAGCGAGAATTAGCCGCTTCCATGCAGGTCAGCCGCGCCGTGGTCAATGCCGGCATCAATGAACTGGCACGCAAAGGATATCTCGTTGTTCGTCCCCGCGTGGGTACTTTTGTGGCCGATTATCGCCGTTACGGCACCATCGAGACCTTTCTATCCATCATTTCCTATAATGGCGGCAGGCTGCGCCTCGATGAGGTGCGGTCCATTCTGGAACTTAGACAAGCGCTGGATACTCTAGCCATCAACCTCTGCGCCGAGCATATCACGGACGCCGAGCTTAAAAAACTGCGCGAAAGCACCGAGGCCATCGGACAGGCCGGAAGCCCTGAAGAAGCGGTTGGCCACGCGTTTGCCTTTCAGCACCAGTTGGCATTCTTCTCGGGCAACTCATTACTGCCCGTCATCTTCAGCTCATTCAAGTCATTGACGCGGACGCTATGGCTCCGCTTTTGTTCGCTCTACGGTATCCAAATGCTGTACGAAAACACAGACGCGTTGTGCTCCTATCTGGAACAACGGGACTTCTCGGGCGCCATTCAGTGTCTGACACAGACGCTTGAAAACAGCATCTATGGCGACAAACAGATTTACTACTAGTAAATAGGGTACCCAAATCTGACCCTTTTTATTGGAAAGGTCACACCGAGGCACCCTTTTTTGTGCTTTATATTGCGCCGGACCGCCACCCTTTGCTGTGCTTGACACCGCAGGGGCTCACTGTCCACCAAAAAAGCACTCATAATCGAGTGCTCTTTTCATTTCCTAATACATTAAAGTCTTTTATTCATTACTAAACTTCATTAATAATTATGCTATATCATCCCGCAAGGCATCGATGATATTCTCTTTTTTTATTTTTTCAACACCATAAAGCATCGTGATAAATACAATCAAGACAACACCTGTAATGCTGATCAGTATACTTTGCCATGGAAAAACATAGGCAACATTGCCACCACCATTTGCCATGCCAAAATATATCATCAATGACAATACAATAGAAATGGGCAGGGCCCACAGCATCGTGCGTGCCCCATACACTGCACACTCAAATCGCATCATCTTATCAAAATCCTTGTCAGCCATACCTATGGATCTTAGCATTGCAAACTCTCGTCTTCTCAGCTGAATGCTTGTCGAAATGGTATTGAAGACATTGGCTACTGCAATTAACGTAATCATTAAGATAAAGACTGTCGAAAACAAACTGATGATAAACGATAGATTTCTGTTTTGGTCAAGTATCCCATAAACATTATACAATTGATAATCATCCGTAATGCCCGAAGCATTCATAACCGTCTGCATTTTTTCGGATGATTGCGTTGGATTGTTCGATTTAAACGTCATTCCAATTTTACTGCTTACAACGGGCAAGCCGAGCGCATCAAATACTGTTTTCTGGCTATAAGGGGCAATCACCATCAACGTATACCCATGACTTTCCCCTGGTTTTGCCGGTAACAAATCTGGGTAATCCTTTACAAAAGTGCCCATCACTTTTTTTGAGTTTTCCCCATCCCCAAAAATCAGTTCTATCGGTTCTCCCTGTACATACCAACCCTCACTGGTAAAGCCCGTAATTAGCATTCGCTGCCCCTCATCAAAACTGCCACTGGCAAGGTTAAGCTCATTTAAGAACATATTGTAAGCTTTGTTGTCTACATATTGAACATCCACCAAAACGTCTGCTGTTTCACTTTTACCATCATGCCCAATAGCATCACCGAATTTCTGCTCAAACGATGGTGGCAGCCTATCCATTTGTAGCGTGCAAGGAAATGTTGTTAGCGCCTGATAATGGCTTTCGGTTACGCCATCCACCTTTTTAAGCGAGTCATACAGCCGGAACATTTCAGTTTCAGCCATCTCATCTGAAACCCAACAAATATCATAATCCTCCACTACCAAGGAAGAATTATCCGCTATCTGATTTAAGTAAACGCCAAAGCTTGTTGAAGCCACAAACAAAACCATACTCAGCGTTAATGATAAAATAATGCTTCGATATCTACGCCGATTACGCTTGAAATTTTTCAGCGCAAGCATGCCTTCCATGCCCAAAATCCGAGTCATTCGTTGCGATGTTTTAATCGCCTTTGTGCTGACTGAACCTTCATTCGTTTGCCGTATGCATGTCATAATGGGTGTTTTAGCTGCTTTTTTGGCTGGGATGTAGGCAGAAATTAGAATAGTAATGAGCGTTAAGATAATAGACATTGCCAAAACAGATAACGAAAGAACAAGCGTCAGCGGCACATCGCTGTATAAAACATTTGCAAAATTCGTCCGCACTAAAGAGAGCACGCCTTGAATAACGGGAATACCGATAAGAATACCGATGGGAATACCCAAAGCACCAATACATAAACCCTCGAACATAAC
>JBFLKV010000026.1:0-4661 GCA_040883365.1 Eubacteriales bacterium | reverse complement strand
TGATGTGTAAAACTAATCTCAACGAAAAACAAATGGACTACAATCGTAAAATAACAAGTTCAGCCAAAGCACTGCTTGGCATCATCAATAGCATCCTAGATTATTCCAAAATTGAAGCGGGCAAGATGGAACTGGAACGCGTGCCGGTTGACTTGGACGAAATCTTAAGCAATCTCGCCAGCATGCTAACGCTAAAGGCGGAACAAAAAGGGATTGAACTTCTGTTTGACGTCTCAATCGATTCGACACACAAGCTAATCGGCGATCCTGTCCGTATCACACAAGTGCTGGTCAACTTGGTCAACAATGCCTTAAAGTTCACCTCAGATGGGCATATCACGCTTCGCATTCAAACAAAGCGTATCGATCAAGAAAACACTCATCTACATGTGGAGGTCATCGATACAGGAATCGGCATGACCGACGAACAGGTTAACCGACTATTCAGCCCATTTTCCCAAGCGGATGCTTCAACCACACGCCAATACGGCGGCACTGGCCTTGGGCTTTCCATATCCAAAGAGATCATCGAAATGATGGGCGGCAAAATCAACGTGAGCAGCACCTACGGCAAGGGCAGTAAATTCTATTTTGATGTCAACATGCCGCTGTATGGCAAATCCGACAATGCTTTGGTTCTGCCCGACTCTCTTAAGGATTTAAGCATCTTGGTGGTGGACGATAATGATGAGGCCAAACTGATTGTTGAACGCCAGCTGGACTCTTTTGGCTTTAATGTCGTCAGCGCAAGTTCGGGCAATGAAGCGATTGATATGATTAGCAAAGGAAGCGTTCGCCCGGATTTGATTGTGATGGATTATCTGATGCCCGGACTTGACGGCATCGCCGCGTCACAAAAGATTAGACAGCTTCAAAGCGATCGTGCGATTCCAGAAATCTTAATGATTTCTGCCTATGGCAAAGAAGACATAAAAAAGCAGGCCAAAGAATCTCAGATCGATTATTTTTTGGACAAACCCATCAACCCCTCACAGCTCTTTAACACGGTTCTTGAAATGTTCAATATTAAAAAACAAATCACACCAAAACTTGATTTGGCAAAGAAGGACTATAAGGCTCAGCTTGCAAAAATCCGTGGTGCGCGAATTCTGCTTGCAGAAGATAATGAAATCAACCAGCAGATTGCAAAAGAGCTTTTGGAATATGAGGATTTGGTTGTGGACGTTGCCGAAAACGGGCAAATCGCTGTGGATCGCCTAAAGGCCGCAAAACCCGGCGATTACGATTTGGTCTTGATGGATATTCAGATGCCGGTGATGGACGGACGTGAAGCCGCAAGGCAAATAAGAAAGCTTTCTAATGGCTATGAAAAAATACCGGTCATCGCCACAACCGCCCATGCGCTTGCCGAGGAAAAAGATCGTAATTTAAAAAGTGGTATGAATGCGCAAATCAACAAACCCATGAACCTGAATGAAGTATTCGCCACGCTAATAAAATATATCCCCGAAAAAGATGCGAATGCCGTCCCGCTTGTTAAAACGGATGAAAAAACTGAAAAAACACCCATCGAAATCGATGGGCTCAATACAGTGGAAGGGCTGGAGCGTGTTGTCAATAATATCGAGTTATACGATGAATTACTCTCGCGCTTCTATAACAGCTACCATAACATCTTTGTACATATTGAGGAAAATGATCAAAAGCAAGCGTTTGAAGAAAACCGAATTATTGCACACACCATTAAAGGCTCGGGCGGTAACTTGGGTGCGAAAAATCTGTCTTCTGTTGCGGAGAAACTGGAGATGCGCTATCGGGACAATAAAAGCGCAAAGGATATTCTGCCCGCGTTCGAAGTTGCGCTGAGCGAGGTAACCACCAGTATTCAAAAATACCTGTTAAGCAAAACAAACGAGCTTCCCGAGAACACCTTACCGCCCCGCGAGGTCAAGGATTTATCCGAAGCTTTTGAGGAGCTTTACGCCCAACTCATCGAATTCAATTTGGATGCACAATCATCCGCCAAGCAGATTTTTAACAAGCTGGACAAATCGGGTCGCGAAGCCTTTGAGCCGATATCCGCGAAAATCAGTAATCTGGCGTATGAAGACGCCATTCATGACTTGTCTAATTTTCTAAAGCCTTATGACATTTTACTAGGAGGTGAGTCAAATGATGCATGAACCGATTTCCATATTGATCATTGACGATGCGATTGAAGTCATCAAAACCCTCTCTGCCTTATTAAGACCCGATTACCGTGTCTATTTTGCCACCGAAGGGCCCACAGGATTAAAACTGGCGCGTCAAAAGAAACCGGATCTCATTTTGTTGGATGTTATGATGGAGCCGATCGATGGATATGAAGTCTGCCGACGATTGAAATCCGACCCGGAAACGCAAGACATCCCGGTCATCTTTGTGACCGCAGCTTCGGACACCGAAGACGAAAAAAAAGGTTTCGAGATTGGTGCGGCCGATTATATTCGAAAACCCTTTGTCCCGGTGGTGACTTTGGCACGCATCCATCACCATGCCCAGCTCTCTGTCAACCTTAAGGAGATTAAGCGGCTTTACAGTTTGGCTCTGGATGCCAACCCCATCACCAAGCTGCCCGGGAACAATAGTATAAGAAAGCATATTGAGGATTTATTAAAAACCAAGCAAAATCGTTCTGTTCTCTATTGCGACCTCGATAGCTTTAAGTCTTATAACGACAAATACGGGTTTGCCAAGGGAGACGATATTATCCTTTTCACTGCACAGCAGATGCAGAGTGTGGCCAAAGCGCTGAATATCAACGATATCTTTTTTGGTCATGTCGGCGGAGACGATTTTGTAGTGACGCTAGATAGCAATCAGGCCGAACAATACGCGAGTATGTTCATCCAATCCTTCGATAAGCTGATTACTCAGTTTTACACCAAGGAAGATGTAGACCTAGGTTACATTATCTCCACCAACCGAGAAGGCGAGACTATGAAGTTCCCCTTTGTTTCGATTAGCATCTCGGGCGTCGATTTAAGTGAGGTTCACAATAAAAACTATCTTGAAATCAGTGATATCTGTGCCGAGATTAAGCATAAGGTCAAAATGCTACCCGGCAGCAATTATCTTTTCGAGAGAAGAAAAGCTTAAAACTATTTCATCAACAAAAAAACGGCTTATATCTCTAAGCCGTTTTTTATTTATTATTTTTAAACCATTAATTTATAGATATTCTCAACATCCTGCTGACTCAACTTGGCAAACCCGCCGATGGTTCCCTGGCGTCCGTCGCCATAACAGGCGTTTTTGGCCATCACCGGAATATCCGCTTCTTTGGCCCCAAGCTCGCCAAACGAGGTTGGCATCCCAATCGAACTTAAGAATGCTTTTAGTGCCTCGATACCCGCTTTGGCCGTATTCTCCGGGTTTTGAAAGTCCATCTCACATCCCCACACTCGCACAGCCATTTGCGCAAAACGCGCCACATCATGCTTCATGTTATAGGTCATCCATGCCGGAAAAACCGTAGCCAGTCCTGCACCATGCGTGACATCGTAAGTGGCCGAAAGCTCATGCTCAATATCGTGGCTGGCCCAATCCTGCACTCTGCCCACACCGCAGGAGTTATTGTGTGCCATCATCCCTGCCCACATAATATTGGCTTGCGCATCATAGTTCTCTGGGTTTTCCACTGCCCGTGGCCCTTCTTTAATCATAGTCAGCAAATGCCCCTCAATCATCCGATCGGTTACTTCCACCTCTTTTGTTGTGGTAAAGTAGCGTTCAAACAGATGCGCCATAATATCGGTCACACCACATGCAATCTGATATTTGGGCAAAGTCGACGTCAATTCCGGATTTAGAATCGAGAACACCGGGCGCAACGCCTCGCCGGTTGCTCCGCGCTTATACATGCCGTTTTCATTCGTAATCACCGTGTCCGGCGAGCCTTCACTGCCTGCCGCCGAAATGGTCAAAATCGTGGCCACCGGTAGTGCTTCTGTCACCAGTTTGCCCTGATAGAAGTCCCAAAAATCGCCGTCGTATTTCACGCCTGCGGCAATCGCTTTGGCCGAGTCAATGGTGCTGCCGCCACCGACAGCCAAGACAAAATCGACATTCTCTTTTTTACAAAGTTCAATGCCTTGGTAAACCAACCCACTGCGCGGATTAGGTTTAACGCCGCCAAGCTCAATATGCGCAATTTTTTCTTTATCCAGCGCGGCTTTAACCCGATCCAGCAAGCCGGAGCGTACCACCGATCCGCCTCCGTAGTGAATCAAAACCTTACTGCCGCCAAAACGCTTAACGTACTGACCTGCGTTGTTTTCCTCGCCTTTTCCAAAAACAAAATATGTTGGACTATAAAAAGTAAAATTATTCATTGATTATATGCTCCTTAATTTTCTATTAATACTACTATACACGATTTTGTTCAGATATACTGTGCTATTCTCACAAATACGCGATGCTTAAAACTTCACCCATGCCGAATCTTTCGTGTTGCTTTCCACACAGCGCTCAACAAAAATGTTCCCTTCGATACCATCATCAACCCCCGGATAATCATACCGAAGCGCCTTGCCAGTTTCCAAAGCCTCCAAGTCTTGCGTGAATCCGCGATAGATGTTGGCAAAGGCCACAAAGTGCCCCTCCACATGTCCGCTTGGCAGTCTGGTGTCCGCATTCACTTCGGGGTAAAAATAGCCATT
>JBFLKV010000025.1:0-16489 GCA_040883365.1 Eubacteriales bacterium | reverse complement strand
CTGCGAACAAAAGAGTATAAATACTCCACAAATAGGCCCGCTTCGTTTAAGTACACCAAAACATCCGCCAAACCACCCGGCTTATCCGGCACTTCCACCGCAATCACCTCGGTCGTTTTGGCTGTAAAGCCTGTTCCTTTAAGCACTTTAAGCGCACGATCGCTATCCTCCACAATCCCGCGTACCACACCAAAGGTGGATGTATCCGCAATGGATAGCGAAATTAGGTCGATCCCAGCATCACCCAGTGCTCGGGTGATCATGGCCAAATCGCCTTTGATATTCTGTGTAAAAATCGAAATCTGTTTAATTAACATCGTCTACAACCTTTGTAAATAGTTCAATAGTTTAAGTTTCGTTTCACCATCTTCGCGTATGACCCAATTGACTGTCGCGTTTTGCACGCTTAAGCGGTCGGTCAAACTGGCATCTCCAGCCAATAAATAGGATAATACCGATTTGATAAACCCATTGTGTGAGACCAGTGCAATGGTTGCGTTTTCTTCCGTCTCGTCCAAAATCCGCGCCATCGTTTCCTGCGCTCGCTTCTGGTAGTCCTCAATCGCATCGCCATTTGGAAAACGCATATGCTTCCAATCGTCCTGATACGCTTCCCACATTTCAGGATAGGTTTGCATAATTTCTTTAATGCCTCTGCCTTCCCAGTCACCAAAATTGATTTCTTTTAGACCGTCGTCTATATTGAGCTTGGCCGTTTGTCCAAAGCTCAATTTGGCCGTGTCCACACACCGTTCCAGCGGAGAACAGTATATTTTATCAATCGCGATATCCTTAAAAAAAGCATTAATCACATCAAGCGATTCTCTCCCGTGTGCAGACAGCGGTGTGTTTTTAACGCCATAGAACCGTCTTTCCCTGTTGCCCTCAGATTGGGCATGACGCAGTAAATATATATTCAAAAAAACTCCTATTTAACCTTTAATCTTGATTGGTATTCCAGAAACCAGAAGATACGCTTCATCCGCCAACGACGCCATCAGCTGATTGGCCCGTCCGGTTTCGGCTCGCAAAAACTTTAACGCATCGCTGTCGGGCAATGTGCCCATGCCGACCTCACTGGATATCACCAGAAGGTTTCGGTCATTCTCTTTTGCCGCCACCACCATATTCATCACTTCGCGGCTGACACTCTCGCTAATTTCGCGCAAGTTCTCACTGTTGAACGTTTTTTCTGTGGTCAATCCCTCATGAAAGCGCCTTTTGACCAAAGCCGTTAAGCTATCCAGCACAAAAAGATCAAAATCCTTTTCAATCAAAATGCTGTCGCAATGCTCATCCACTTCAATCCGCTCCCAGTTGGAAGTCTTCTGAGCTTTTCCTTCTTCTGAGTCATCCTCTTTCTTGGCTTCGTGTTTTCCACCAAACGTTATGATGCCCAGTCGCTCGAAATTATCAGCAATGTTTTCGGCAAGCGCCGATTTGCCACTATATGCTCCGCCGGTAATGTAATAAATTCTGCTCATACTCTTCCTCGTTCATCTTCATTCGCTACTCTTTCTATTCTACCACCGATAGTATGCAATTAAAATACCAAAAGACCAAATCTTGTTGCATCTCGCATTTTTATCATCAAAATAGGGTAAACAAAAAACCGATATATTCTATCGGTTTTAATTTCCTTACTACATATTTCGATTTTTTCTTCCTACCTTCAGCCGCACCATCGCCCGCGCCAGCGCAATATGACTTTGCTTGTACTCGTTCCAGCTCTGTTTTTGTCGTAAACGCTCTTTGGCACGTTCGGCCGCTTCCTGCGCACGCCGTACATCAATCTCATCCGGCCATTCCACAGTTTGTGCAAATATCATGGTTTCTGTCGGGCGCACTTCCATAAACCCTTCGGTTGTTGCGCACTCCACCCATGTGTCATCCTTTAGATGAATCTTGATGGTTCCAATCGCCACAGCCGCTACCAACGGTTCATGATTCTTTTGGATGCTCATAAAGCCGTCTTCGGACGGGAATATACATGAAATCACTTCATCCTGAAAAAAAACTTTTTCGGGCGTGATAATTTCCAGATGATAGATATTATCCACTACTTTTTACGTCCTTTTTCAATCACTTCATCAATGGTGCCCACCATATAGAAAGCCGCTTCATTGATATCGTCCACCTCGCCGTCAATAATCGCCTTAAAGCTTCGAATATTGTCTTCAATGGTGACATACTTGCCGGGCATACCGGTGAAAATCTCGGCCACATTCATGGGCTGGGACAAAAAGCGCTGAATCTTACGCGCCCGATACACGGTCGTTCTATCAGATTCGGTCAGCTCTTCCATGCCCAAAATCGCGATGATGTCTTGCAGTTCACGATACCGTTGCAAAATCTCGCCCACGCGTCTTGCGACCTCATAGTGCTCCTCACCAACATATCGAGGGTCCAGAATGCGCGAAGAGGATTCCAATGGATTAACCGCAGGATAAATACCCTGCTCGGAAACCGAACGGGAAAGCACCGTCATCGCGTCCAGATGCGTAAAGGTAGTCGCCGGTGCCGGGTCAGTCAAGTCATCTGCCGGCACATAGATGGCCTGCACCGAAGTAATCGAGCCCGACTTGGTCGAGGTGATTCGTTCCTGCAATGCGCCAAGCTCGGTGGCGAGTGTGGGCTGATAGCCCACGGCTGCAGGGATACGGCCAAGTAACGCCGATACTTCTGATCCTGCTTGAATAAAGCGGTAAATATTATCGATAAAGAGCAGAACGTCCTGCCCTTCTTCATCACGCAATTGTTCGGCCATGGTAAGCCCCGAGAGTGCCACGCGCATACGCGACCCTGGCGGTTCATTCATCTGCCCGAAAGCCAACGCAGTTTTTTCCAAAACGCCCGATTCGGTCATGTCGGAAATCAGTTCGTTACCTTCGCGACTACGTTCGCCCACACCGGTAAACACCGAGTATCCGCCGCTTTCCTTGGCGATGTTACGAATCAGTTCCATAATCAGAACGGTTTTACCCACGCCCGCGCCACCAAATAGGCCAATCTTACCGCCTTTTGGGTATGGCGCTAATAGGTCAATTACCTTAATGCCGGTTTCAAAAAGTTCTGTGGCCGGATTCTGTTCAGAAAAAGCCGGTGGACGGCGATGGATAGGCAGTGTTTCTTTGGCTTCAATCGGACCTTTGCCATCAATCGGTTCGCCGATAACGTTGATTACCCGTCCCAGCACCGCTTTCCCTACCGGTACACGAATCTTATCGCCGGTATTGCCCACAGGCAGACCGCACCAGAGTCCTTCGGTAGCGTGCAGTGCAATACAACGGACGACTTCGTCACCGATATGCATGGCCACTTCCAACCAAATCTCACGCCGACCCATTCTGATAATCAGCGCGGTTTTGATAGGAGGCAGTTGACCATCATAGAAAGCCACGTCCAAAACCGGGCCCATAATTTTGATGAGTTCCCCTGTATTTACAAATGTCTTTTCATCCATATTCCGCTTCGCTTTTGATGCGACGGTTGATCGCACCCATGCGCAAGAATCGCTTCAGTGCGCAGTATCCTTTCAAATTTTTATCTACTTACATCGTTTAAAAAGTATCGCTCAACGCTTCCATCGCACCGACAATCTCAGAAATCTCGTTGGTAATGTTAAACTGTCGCGCCCGATTGTATTCCATCGAAAGCTTACCCATCATTTCGTCCGCATTCTGGGTCGCGTTTTCCATCGCAGTCATACGTGCACTGTGCTCGGAGGCGTACGCTTGTACCAAGCAACCATACATCAGCCCAACAATATACTGAGGGACCATCCGGTCAAACACTTCTTTGACTGAAGGATGGAAACTAAGGTCTGCCGTGTACTTATACTCGGTTTCAATCTCCTCAAAGTTAGATTCCTCCACCGGCAAGAGCTGAATAATCTGTGGCTCCTGCTTCAAAGGCGAATAAAACTTGGTATACACCACATACACTTCTTCCATCACGCCCGTGTCGTAAAGCTCCAAAATATCGTTGGTGATGTTTCTGGCATTATAGAGCGAAGGATTCTGCGCGATATGCAAAAATTCGACGTCAATCATATACCCTTTTCGTTCAAAAAACGCGCGTGCTTCCTGTCCCACCGTCAATATATACTGCTGTTTATTCTTCTTCATCTCGGACAAAGCGAAATTCAGCACATTATGATTGTACCCACCGCAAAGTCCTTTGTCTGCCGCAATTACCACGAACGCGGCCGAACCGCCCTCGCTATGCTTAACATACGGGTGACTGAGTTCGGTGGTATGCGCCAAAATGTCTTTCAGCCCTGCCTGAACATGGTCAAAATGATAGCGGTTTTTCTCGTAGTTAGAAATCGCCTTTTTCATTTTGGAAGTTGAAATCAAATGCATCGCTTTGGTGATCTGCTCAGTATCGCTGATCGCCCGCATCGAATGCTTTATGTCTCCAATGTTCTTCATGCAGATTCACCCTCTTCGTCTGGCGGTGTAATGTTGTGCAATTGGAAGAATACCGGCACAAACTCGGTGGTTGCCCGTTTGATAATCGCCGCTACATCTTCCGGCAAATCTTGAGTCTTCTCAATCTCCATCCGCACATTGGGATAATTTGCGTCAATATGATCGACCAGTTCGGGCATCAGCGTCCGAATATGCTCCACCGGAACATCTTTTAAAAGCTTATTGACCACCGCATATAGCATCATGACCTGCGTGGACATGGGCAGTGGTTTATACTGCGCTTGCTTTAATGCTTCGGTCAAGCGAACGCCATGCGATAAACTGTCCTGCGTGGCTTTGTCCAAGTCGGAAGCAAACTGCGCAAACACAGCCAATTCTCTAAATTGCGCCAAATCCAAACGCAAACGATGAGCCACCGCTTTGGTTGCTTTGGTCTGAGCCGAACCACCCACACGAGAGACCGAGAGTCCCACGTTGATGGCCGGTCTGACGCCCGCATTAAACAGCTCACTTTCAAGGTATATCTGACCGTCCGTGATGGAAATCACGTTCGTCGGTATATAGGCGGAGATATCGCCGCTCATGGTTTCTATAATCGGTAGTGCCGTAATGGAACCGCCGCCTTTTTCATCACTGATTCTCGCCGCACGTTCCAGCAAGCGGGAATGCAGATAGAAAACATCGCCCGGGTAAGCCTCACGTCCTGGCGGTCGCCGTAGCAGCAAAGACATGGTGCGGTAAGCCACCGCATGCTTGGATAAATCGTCATAAACGACAAGTACATCTTTGCCCTTGTCCATAAACTCCTCTGCTATCGCGCAACCAGAATAGGGCGCAATATATTGCATGGGTGCTGCATCTGACGCTGTGGACGCCACAATTACCGTGTATTCCATTGCGCCGGTTTCGGTCAATGTGTCGATAATGGTGGCCACCGTACTGGCCTTTTGCCCGATTGCCACATAAACGCAAATCACATCTTTCCCGCGCTGATTGATGATTGTATCAATGGCAATCGCAGTTTTTCCAGTCTGGCGGTCGCCGATAATCAGCTCACGCTGGCCTTTACCAATCGGAATCATCGAATCCACCGCCATGATGCCGGTTTCCAACGGTTCGCGTACACCCTGCCGATCAATAATGGCCGGTGCTTCGTGTTCAATCGCCCGATGCCGCTCAATATGCAGTTTGCCTTTGTCGTCCATCGCAATGCCGATCGGGTTAATCACGCGACCCAGCAGCTTGTTACCTACCGGCACCTGAACCACGTTGCCGGTGTTGCGCACAGGCGATCCTTCGGACACTTCAACGGCCGAGGAAAGCATCACCGCGCCCACCTTTTCTTTATCAAGGTTCATAACGATGCCAAACGCGTTGTTTTGAAACTGTAAAAGCTCACCGTACTTGCAGTTATCTAGCCCCTTGACTTGTACCACGCCGTCTCCGGATACGGTGACCATACCCACATTTTTTAGGTCTCTATCTTCTTCGTACTCATAAATCCGCTCTTTGGTAATCTCGCCAAAAGCATCCGAGTCTATGTCAAATCCGCTTTCTACATACTCATCGTCCTTGTAGGGCGTCTCATAAACTTCCTGAATGTATTTTTTGATTTCATCCAAATGCGTCTTGATGCTTCGGTCGTATACTTTATTATTTAAATAGACAATGAACCCGCCAATAATACTGGGGGTCTTTTCCACGGTAAACTCGATTTCTTCGCCAACCATCTCTTCAAACTGTTTTTTGATGAGAGCGATGGCTTCTTTATCTAAGTCTTCCGCTGTCCTTATCTTCCCTTTCATGCTCACCGTTTAGCCCACCTTTGTAAAGAAGTCATCGATAATCTTCTTATTATCTTCCTTGGAAACTTCACGCTCCAATACTTTGCTGGCTATCTGAACCGCCATATTGGTAATCTCCAGCTTGAGGTTTTCCTTCTCCTGAAGCTTTTTGTTCTCAATATCCTTTTTGGCGCGTGCAATCATCTCACGACTCTGCTCTTCCGCTTTGGTCACCACTTCTTTCGAATGATCCTTCGCAAGTTCGGTCGAGTGCTTGATAATTTCCGCGGCTTCCGAGTGCGCTTTGTTTAAAAGTGCGTCATATTCCTGCTTTCGCTCAGCAGCTTCCGCTTCCTTTTTCTCAATATCCGAAATTCTGCCTTCTAGCCGTGCTTCTCTGCCCTCCAAAAACTTATTGATTGGCTTGTATAGCAACACCCGAAGCGCGATAAAAAGAATTAGAATATTGACCGCATGAAGAATGATATCTTGCCAGTTAATTTCCATATGTTCTACCTTCCAAACGTTATAATCCCTCTACCTTTTGATGCCATTCCTTTTACTGAAACAACATCAAAATGGCGATAACAAAACCGTATATCGCGGTGGATTCCGCCAAAGCCAAGCCCAAAAGCAAAGCCGACTGAATCTTACCCGAAGCCTCTGGCTGTCTTGCAATCGCTTCACATGCCTTTGATGTCGCAATCCCCATGCCGATACCTGCGCCAAAGCCGGTTAAAACGGCAATACCTGCGCCTATCGCTACCAATCCGTCCACTATTATTACCTCCGAAAAAAATTATAATCGTATTTATTGTTAACCGAAATTGCCGGTTAGTGTCTTTTTTAATATGACCCTACTCTGTCGCCTCATGCACAAACGAGAACGTCAGCATCAGGAACACGTACGTCTGCATCAACACATGAAAAATGTTAAAAAACACGCTAAGCGCCGCGGGTATACCGACGGCAAAGTTGCCCATCGCGTAGTACACCAGTTCCATGACTACTAGGCCGGAAAGCAAGTTGCCAAACATCCGGCAGGAGAGTGAAACCGGCATCACCAAGTCAGATAGCAAACGGAAAAAACCAATCACCGCGTTCGGTTTAAGATAGTGCTTAATCCGCCCGCCAATCCCTTTTTCCATCAACGCCAAAGTATTGATAAGAAGAAAGCTCATCAGCGATATCGCTATGGTGAAGTTGATATCCGTACCCGGAGCACGAATCGTGATCAACTCCAAAAGCCCGGACACTACCAGAAAAAAGGCCAGTGTCATACCATAAGCCGCCACCTTGCTGCCATAATCACCCGCTGTATTGTTGGCAAAACGGTTGATACCGTCCACAACCAGTTCCAATACATTTTGAAGCTTGGTCGGACGTTCCTTGAACTTTGGCACAACCAAAAATCGCACAATCAGTGCAAAAGCAACCAGTGCTAAGGTGACACAATATGCGGTCACTACCGTTTCACTAATGCTTAGGCCGAGAATATTAAATCTTTTTACTGCAATCTCGGGAGCAAATCCTTTGCCCATCTTAACTTTCCTTCCCCGATGTTTTTTTGGACACAAAGAGCCAAACGACAATGGACGCCACAGCCATCCCGGCAGCCGCCGAAATCAAACTGGTCATCGAATAGAATCCCAGCCCAACAAACGCTGCGATATTGACCATAAACTGCAGCATCACCCAAATAAACGCACCCGGTTTAGGTGAATTCTCACGTGTAACCGCAGAAACAACGCGCGATAATACCAGCACCTGCGCCGTGCCGAACAGTATTCCCACTATCGCACCTATTATGATTTTAATCATCATCGTTAGTATATCCTTATCTTATATGTGAAAAATAAATCTATAAGCAATACTTTATACCGTATTGTGGTTTTTTTCAAGGGTATCATCATTCCGATTCGTCCAGTAAAGCCTCAGAAAACGCTTTAGCATCAAATGGAACCAGGTCCCCCATCTGCTCACCCACCCCGATATAGTAGACCGGCAAGTCTAGCATTTTACGAATCGCGCAGACCACACCGCCTTTGGCCGTGCCGTCCAGCTTGGTCAAAATGATGCCATCAATGACAATACTCTGCATAAACGCTTTGGCTTGAGTAATCGCGTTCTGACCCGTAGCCGCATCCAGCACCAACAGGTTTTTTCGCACGGCTTCCGGCCACGTTTTTTCAATCACGCGATCGATTTTTTCCAGTTCTTCCATCAGGTTTTGCTTGTTGTGCAATCGTCCGGCCGTATCGCAGATTAGCATATCTGCGTCTTTGGCCTTGGCAGACTTGATTGCATCAAAAACCACTGCGCCCGGATCTGCACCCTCATGATGTTTCACCAATGGCACATTCGCGCGTTTACCCCATTTGGCCAGTTGCTCGCTTGCCGCGGCACGAAAGGTATCCCCCGCCGCCAACACAATCTGGTTGCCTTCGCTTTTAAATCGATAAGCCAATTTGCCAATGGCTGTGGTTTTGCCCACCCCATTGACCCCGGCTATCAGCATCACGGTCGGGCTTTGAAATATCGGCGCTTCACTCTCCAATAGTTCTGCAATAATATCAATCAACGCTTGACGTGTCTTCTCGGGTATATCGATTTTTTCCTGTTTGATGCGATCGCGCAGTTTGTCGATTAAAAAAGCAGCGGTTTCCACGCCCATATCCGAAAGAATCAAAACCTCTTCCAACTCTTCCAAAAAATCCTCATCTGCTTTTTTAAATGCCGAAAAAAGGCCTTTCAGTTTTTCGCTTAAGCCTTTTCTTGTCTTTTCCAGTCCTGCTTTCGTTCCGCTTTTTTGCATACCCTATCCACGCTTCACATTTATACACATAGTCACTTTATTATATCTTTTTCCCAATCGAAAAAATATTAAAATTCCGTACTAATCGCTACGCTTGTTGTTTTATCTGCAAAATAATTTCGTTTAGTTCATTTAAGGTATTGATGCGCACCAAGGCTTCACGAAACACGCTGGCGTTTTGGATGCCCTTGATATACCACGCCGCATGCTTCCTTATTTGTACAATGGCGATCCTTTCGCCTTTCAGCTGCACCGCCTCTTCGGCTTGTTCCATCAGCGTATCCATTCTTTCTGTAATGCTCGGTTTTGCAAGAATTTCTCCCGTCTTTAGATAGCCCTGTATCTCACGAAACAAAAAAGGATTGCCCAGCGCACCCCGCGCAACCATCACAGCGTCCACCCCGGTTTGCTCAAACATGCGTTTTGCATCCTCGGCCGAAAAGATATCGCCATTGCCGACCACCGGAATAGTAAGTGCTTTTTTAACGTCAGCAATCACCTGCAGGTCCGCTTTGCCCGAATAATACTGATCTCGCGTTCGGCCGTGCACCGTCACCATATCCGCGCCGCTATCCGCGCAACGCTTAGCAAAATCCACCGCATTAACATCATCCTTGGTAAAGCCTTTTCTTATCTTGACGGTGACCGGCAAGCTAACCCTGTTCTTGATTTTTCTTACCATTTCTGCCGCAAGCGCTGGTTTTTTCATCAGCGCACTACCTTCGCCATTATTCACGATTTTCGGCGCAGGACACCCCATATTGATATCGATCAAAAAGATATCATCACCGTAGGTCTCGGCCACCATCGCCGCCATATCGGCCATCACATCCGGCTCACTGCCAAAAAGCTGAACGGCCGCAGGCGTTTCGGTTTCGCCGATATCCAATAGTTTTTTAGTTTTTTTGTTTTTAAACTGCAACGCTTTGGCACTGACCATCTCGGTATAGGTCAGGTCCGCACCCATAGCTTTGCAAATGCCTCTAAACGCCCTGTCGGTGACTCCCGCCATGGGTGCTAACAGCACTTTGCCCTGTATCACTTGTCTAAAATCCATCGTTTCCTCATAATAAATCAGTCACGGTGATTGCCATGACTGAAAAGTATTCTCTATTCGGTTGGGGCCAGCGAGGCCAAAGGTTCTTCGCTAATCCACTCCATATTGGTGATGCGCCAAGCGGTTTCGTGCCGCTCCATGGTCACCATATAGGTGGCGCCTTCCCAGTCAGGTGGGTTGATATCCTCTTCGGTCATATCTTCAGTTCGACTATCCGTCGGCAGCTCACCGTCAATCTGGGTAATGGTCTCGGAAACCTTAACCACCACTTTCTGCTGCCAGGGCATAATTAATTTAAACCCAATATCGATATCCTGTAAATAGGAACGAACCACATACTCAGTATACGTATCATCCAAAAGTCTATCATCTCGCACCAGATACTTTTCGTCAAAAATCTGCGAAAGGGTGGCCGAATCTTCACTTTTCAGTACCACATTCGCACGCTCTTTTAGACCGTCCGAAATCAGCACATTGATATTCATATAGTCCTTGGCCGCCATAAAGCTGAATACCAACAATGTCGCTACCAGTAACAGAATTAAGAGTTTTCCGATGATATAAAACAGAAAACGCAGGAGATAATCCACCCAGTCTTTCAATATCTTTCGCCTTTTTTCATTATTTTTTATTTTGCGTTAGAATACCATAATCGGCCGTTTTTTTCAAACCGCTATATCGATTTGAAAACACCTAAAGCATCATCCGAAAACTGCCACGTTCCCTTTTTGCCCAAGGCAAATGCCGCGCAGGACACATGCAACATGGAGATGCCGATATCCAATGCTTCAGGATAAGGGCCGCCGGGTATCTTCGGTTTTTCAACATAAAGCTCTCCTTCTTTTAGGCCGTAATGCCATGGTTGGCGGTTGATGGCCGAAGGCGCATTTTGTACACATGCCATAATTTTGGCAGAATTCTCGTCTCGTATTTCGCCCTTGAAAATCTTTTCTATCGGTTTACGCTTTCGTTTCGAAGCAACGTCCTCTTCGGATAATTGTTTGTCATAACCAAAAGCAATCGATGTAATAAACTTTTCGCCCGGCTTGATATCGATATAATCTTTCACACATTGCTTTTTGATCGAGCCGGAAACCCAACATGTGCTAATCCCCATATTCGTCAAGGCTAAACACATCGCTTCACCATAAAAACCGGATTTGACGTCGGCATATTTGCTTTTGTCGATCAGCACCGCCAAAAAACCCGGCACTTTTGAAAGCTTTGTATAGATAAACGATTGAAACATATCCGGCGCGGCGTCGTAGACCGGCAGAATGGTAAGCCCATCTTCAAACTCATTAATCATCTGCGCCAAGGTGTCGATTCTTTCCTTATCCCGCTCATTGATGCGCGCATCAGAGTACTTTCGGGTAGAATAGCGCAGAAAACTCGCCTGATACATATCTGCAAATTCTTTTGCTAATTTTGCTTCGCCCTTAAAAAAGTCTTTGTCAATATCTCTGTTTTTCATAATCTAAAACTATCATATTCTTATGCTTTAAGCAATCAAATAAATGCCCGCTTGGGGCCGCCAATTCTTATTGAATTAAAATTACCTTGACAGGCAGAGTAATATGATTTATTATTACTCTGTCAGACAGAGTTATAACAATACCTGATAGAGTAATTAAGATATTGGAAGAAAAGGAGGCATTGCATGATTAGTAGCGATATTCTTCGCGGACACTTAGACGCCATTATTCTAAAGCTGATTATAGAAAAAGACCGTTATGGATACGAGATTTCCAAAGAAATTGCGACACGAACGGATAGCACCTTTGAGATAAAAGAAGCCACATTGTATGCGGTTTTTCAGCGGCTTGAGAATAACGAATCCATCGTCTCGTACTCGGGACAAATAACACATGGTAGAAAACGAAAATACTACAAAATCACCGAACAGGGTCATGCGCTATTTGAACAGAAGGTACAAGAATGGGACGAAACGAAACGTGTAATCGATTTATTAATGGAGGGTACAGATGAAAAGAATTAAAACTTATGTAGAAGGGCTTTTTGCCGATATACCGGACAGCCCGGAAAAAGAAGGAATAATCCAGGAGCTTATCATGAACCTGGAAGAAAAAACGCAAGACTTGATGGATCAAGGTAAAGCGGAAGAAGATGCGGTGAATAAAGCACTGGTGGATCTTGGCGATGTTAGCGAAATTAAAGCCAGTTTATCCCCCACCACACCCGGGAGCACAAAGAAGATCAATTATGCCAACCGCGCATGGTTCTCTATCTGTGCCAGTGCACTGATTATTTCACTGTTTGTGTTTATGAACCTCTACTATTCGCCCGAAAGTATTTGGTTTGTTTTCCCCGTGTTTGCTGTCCTGTGGTGGCCTTTAACAGCCGTTTTCTCTTGGCTCAACCACAGAAAGTAGGCGAGGAGTATGAAAAAAAATACTTTACTCTTTGCGCTTGTGAGTTCAGCCTTTATTATCGCTTTCTTTTTTGTGATCAATAGGCTGACCTCGCCGGCACATCCTTGGTTTGTTTACCCCGCTTTTGTGACGGTATGGTGGCCGCTTGGTGTTTGGGCCGCCAAGAACCGGGGCAAGTATATTATGCCCATCGGGGGTAGCCTGCTGATTACGGTGTTCTTTGTCTGGTTAAACTGGGCCACATCACCAAACTTTTTTTGGTCCATGTTTCCCATCTTTGCGGTAGCATGGTGGCCAATGGCACAGATTCTTTTCTCCAAAAACAAGCCTATGCTGTTTGCGGTGATTGGCAGTGCTTGGACCATATTGTTCTTTGTGGTGCTCAACCTCATCACCTCTCCCGTGCTCTGGTCTTTCTTTCCTGTGTTTGTCGTACTTTGGTGGCCGTTTAGCCTGCATTTTTCACGCACCAAGCAATGGAAGCTATTTGCCATTATCGGGGCCGTCTACATCACGCTGTTCTTCGCGCTGCTTAACTGGAAAGCGTCGCCGCATACTCTTTGGTTTGTCTATCCGGCTTACGCCGTAGCTTGGTGGCCGCTCAGCATGTTCTTTGCCAACAAAAAAACCATCAAGCTGTTTTCGGTGCTCATGAGTGGTCTGACCGTCATTCTGCTCACCGTCATCAACATCGTCTATACGCCTCAAATTCCGTGGGTGCTGTGGACCGTGTTCTACTTCATCTGGTGGCCGCTTTGCCAGTCGCTCGGGAACCTAGCCAAGACCGTTGTTTTTGCTATCTTGGGTGCAGTGGCCATTATTGGGTATCATATGTTGATGTATTGGGTTTTGACGCCGGGTATTCATCCTTGGTACCTCTATCTGATTCTGCCCGCTCTGTGGTGGCCAATCACTGTGGCGTTCAAAGACAAGGCTCACTCCTTGGGCTTTCTTATCATCAGTGCAGCTATTTTTGCACTGTACTATGGTGCACTTAACTGGCTATATAGCCCCAACACGTTTTGGAGCATCTATCTGTTGTTCCCGCTGGCGTGGATGGTGATTGGCGGATACTTTGGACAAAGGAAGCAATACTTCGCGCTGTCGATTTGGGGAACAATCATCACGATTCTGTTCTTCTCAGCCGTCAACTATATGACCTCCCCTCACCACATTTGGGCGGTGTATCCGGCGTTTGTCATTGTGTTTTGGCCGCTTAGTCTCTACTTTTTCCGCGTGCGAAACAGCAAAACAGCATAGCGATACGAATCTCTCCCATATAAAAAAGTCTATAAAATAAGACACAAAAAAAACGGCTAATCCCGCAAAATGATTAGCCGTTTTTTATTGTTTATATTAAACCAATTTAATATCTGCTATCTGCTTTTCCAGCGCATCCAAAGGCAAAACGCCTTTGCCCGGGCCCGCTCCACTGATGGAGAACCCTCCGCCAAATTCAGCGCCGACATCTTTAAGTTTTTCTTTAATCGTAGTCACTCTGTCCTCATGTCCTGCATGACTGGGATCAGCCTGTACCGTGACAGCAAATACTTTTTTGCCTTTAAGCGCCGTATTGGCTATCACCGCATTAAACGCCGGTGTGGTTTTACCCGCCCAAACGGGGGAAGCCGCCACGACGGTATCGTAACCGGAAATCTTCTTTAGTAAGCTTTCGTCCAGTTTGGCCAAAGCGCCTGTGGCAGCGCGAAACCCGCCGCGAAGAAACCCGATGATGCCTTTATAGCTCACCTTTTCGGTCAGTTCAATCAAATCTGCCTTCGTCTGCTTGGCTAAAACTTCAGCCGCCGCTTTCGTATTCCCTTGATGTGTAAAATAAACAATACATGTCGCCATTTTTCGCTACCTCCCGGGCATTTCATCCCATTTTTTCATCAATCTGAAGTACGTAGTTCCAATATAAACCAAAGCGGTTAAATCTGCAATAGGGCCGGCAAACCAACCATAGTTAACACCGAACCAACGGCTAAAGAAATAGATGAGCGGCAAAAGCACAACGATTCCGCGCAAAGCATTACTGATTAAAGTAATATAGGATTTACCGATGGCCTGCAAAGCGGAAGCTAAGATGACGATCGTCGCCCCAATCGGCAACCCTATTGCGATGATACGCATGGTATAGATCGCAATGCCCATCACTTCATCAGAAAGTGAAAAGATGCCGAGCAGTGTTCTTGGCATGGTCTCGAACATAATAAGCCCAAACAGCGCCACCGCCAGCGCATAAAACCAGCTGACTTTAACCGCCTCTGTAAAACGCTTTTTGTTATTGGCCCCAAAAGAGAAGCCGCAAATAGGCATCATGCCTGTACTGAGCCCAAAGATGGGCATAAAAACAATCGATTGTATTTTGATGTAGACACCAAACGCCGTCACCGCCGAAAAGTTAACCAGGGCCAAAACTTTGTTGATGCCCACCACCATCAGAGATACGATAGCCTGCGCCACCATGGCCGGCAATGCCACTTTAAGTATGCCGGATAGAATATCGCGTTTCAAGCGAAAATTCTTGATATCCAGCTTAACCACATGCTCTCTTGAGAAGAACATGATGGCCAGGAAGATAAACGTAACACTCTGACCGATTACCGTCGCAATCGCCGCGCCTTTAATCCCCATTGGATCACAGAAATAGAGATTGCCTACATGTCCGTAGATAAGGATTGGATCCAAAACAATATTGGTCACCGCCCCGAGGATATGCCCGGTCATCGGTGTTTTCATATCCCCCGACCCCTGCAAAATACTCATAAACGCCTGACTCATCATGCGCCCAACCGATAGCGCCAAAATGATGGTGATGTAGGTTGTGCCGTATTCGATTAAAAGTGCATCGTCGGTAAAAATGCCAAAGAAATATCGGGACGTATATATGCCGATAAAAGCAAACAACACACTAAAAAGCATCAACAAAAGAATGCCGTGTTCGGCCGAGTTGGAAGCACCTTTTAAGTCTTTAGCCCCCAGCCGTCTTGAGATCATCGAGTTGATACCGATGCCTGTTCCCACCGAAACCGCAATGACAACCAACTGGATGGGGAATGCCAAAGCCACTGCTGCCATCGCATCTTCCGAATAGCCCGAAACAAAAATGGAATCCACGACATTGTAGAGCGACTGAACCATCATCGAAACAATGGCGGGTGCACTCATGTTGAGCACCAGTCTTGGGATAGGCATTTCGCCGAGTTTTGCTGCCGTATTTTTTGATTTTTCCATCTTCGTGATTTCCTTTACTCCTATAAATAAAAGAAAGCGTATCAACGCTTTCTATCAGTCTTACGCACCATCATAAACGAATATAAATTTTGATACAACCCCTTTTTTGAAAAGGTTTTCTAATCGGTAAAACCCTCCCCCAAAACTTCGGTCACATTGGTGGCAATCATAAACGCTTTCTCATCCGCTTTAGCTACCAAACGCTTTAGGTCAATCACTTCTGATTTTCTGCGAATAACACAGAGCAAAACCGATTTGGGATCGCCCGTGAAGCCGCCGACACCGTCAAGCAGCGTCACACCTCTGTCCATATCTTCAATAATACCTTTTCGTATCTCTTCTGGTTTGGTTGTGATAATAAAATAGGCTTGACCTGTTTTAAACCCTGCCACCACCACATCAATCAGTTTGGACGAAATATAGATGGATGCGATGGCATACAGTGCAACCGCCGCATTGAAGACCAGCGCCGCCGCCAACACCACAGCCACATCGATGATAAAAAGAAATGTGGCTACGCTGATTTTTGGCACCTGCGCATGCAAAATCTTTGCCGCCATATCTGTTCCGCCCGTGGTTGCCCCGGCGTAGATGGTCAAGCCAAGCCCGATGCCGACCAGCGTTCCGCCATAGACGGACGCCAAAATCATATCTGTCGAGAGTACCGGCGTGGGCACAATATCGATATAAAAGGACATCGCTAATGTGGCAATCAAGGTTTTCACAAAAAATGATTTACCCACCACACGGCCACCGACTGCAAACAGCGG
>JBFLKV010000191.1:0-4155 GCA_040883365.1 Eubacteriales bacterium | reverse complement strand
TTATATTCTCGCGTCATACAAAAAAACCTCCTTCTGTAGTTATCCTACATCAGGAGGCTCTTTTTTCTCAATGTCCGTTTCTCGGGGTTCAGTTCAAAAAGCAGGTCCATTTTTTATAAAACGAGTTTGTATTTTGAAAGAAAAAACTATAGCGTTCCAAGAAAATCGCGGTTTTTGCCCTCAAAGTAAATGGCCAAAGAGCCAGGTCCGCCATGCAATCCGAGCACAGGGGACAGAATACTCATCTCAATACGTGTGATATAGCTGAGTTTACTTTTGACTTTGTCAATCAGTTCTAATGCGGCCTGTTGGTCTCCGCCATGCTGAATTTTTAGCCACGTTGTGTTTTCATTCGAACTGGCGTGAATGGCTTCAATGATTGCATCAAGTGCGCGTGCGCTGCCAGATCGCGTATGTAACTGCTCAAACTTTCCTTCGTTGGTAACATATAAAGCGGGTTTCATATTGAGCACAGTGCCAATAAGCGCTTTGACATTGGATATTTTTCCGCCTCGGCTAAGAAAACTGAGGTCATCGACGGTTAATATCATATTATAATTCTCGGCGTGGTCGTGAATCCAGAGAGTAATTTCCTCCACCGACGCACCTTTCGCATAAAGCTCTGAGGACTTTACAGCAATTTCAGTGATGTCATATCCGCCAATCAGCGTATCCACCACCATGATTCTACCTGGATACTTTTTTAATAAAGCATCACGTGCGATGCATGCGCTGTGATATGTTTCGCTAACTTTAGAAGAAATCGAGAGATGAAGGATGGTTTGGTCATCTTCCAAAGGACCGCGCCAAGCATCAACAAAAGATTCGGCTTTTGCTTTCGTACTGGTGGGCGTTGCGCCATTCATCAGTTGCTCATAAAAAGAATGGGTGTCCACTTCATCAATAAAAGCATCTAATTTAAACTCGCCATTCATTTTGTATTGAAGCGGAACAACAATGATGTTGTGTTGGGCTTTTAACGCTTCGGTTGTGGGCGTGGTTGAATCGACGCTGATGCATAATTTGCTCATATTAAACTCCAGTAATTTTATTTGTTATATTAAATTGGAAAATCAAATCGAATAATCCAAAAGACTTATATCATGAACGTTAGAATAAATCAATCGTATTGAATATTTTTCACAACTTCACATATTCTAAAAGCTAATTGTTTGTTTTGAGGGGAGAAAAAAGTAGCAGGTGAATGAATGGCATTAAAAAAAGCGCTGAGAGTTCAGCGCTTTTAAGATTAGACATTTAGATGCCGAACGGTAATTGACTGCCGGTCAAGAGGACAATGAGCATCACGACGAGATAGACAGCAATAACGATTAAATAAGCAAAACGACCTTGCTTCATGGTATAGCCTTTGTTGGTTTCAATGGATCTGAACCAAAAAATATAAACAAGGAAGAAGCCCACCCATAGGTAACGTAACACTGTTTTTAGCCCGTCATCCAGTGTGCGGAAGATAGCCCCTTCATTCACCGCACCGGAAAGCGTGATTCCAAGTACAGTCAAAAGACCAAGGACGACTCCGAGTGTGATTTTTTTACCTTTGGACATTTCTTTTTTGGATGTTTCATTATTGTTTTGTGTAGCAGGTTGGTTTATTTCAGACATATTTATCACCTCAATTTACTATAGGGTTCATTATGCCACAACTTTACGCGTTTTTCCAGACTAAATTGAAAAAAGCATTTATTTTTGAGCTTTAATCTGATAAAATAACGCTACGTGTGCAAACACGCTCAATTTGAATTTTAAGAATTTTCTTTATATATCGTTTTCAAGAAAAATAGAATAAGGAGGATTTTTGGCGTATGAAGGAATATGCTACCACAGACATTAGAAACATTGCATTTGTCGGTCATGGAGGGGACGGAAAAACTTCATTGGTCGAAGCAATGTTGTTTGATGCGGGCGCGACTGATCGACTTGGTAAAGTCGAGGAAGGGAATACGCATACCGACTTCGATCCGGAAGAAATCGAGCGGAAAATATCCATAATGACAGGCTTTGCTCCAATCGAATGGAATAAAGTTAAAATAAATGTGATGGATGCCCCCGGGTATTTTGACTTTGTGGGTGAAAACATTCAGGCTTACCATTTGGCCGATTCTGCCGTTATCGTGGTCAGCGCAAAATCGGGTTTATCGGTTGGCGCAGAAAAAGCGTGGGATTACTGCGAAAAGCACAATTTAGCAAGAGCTTTCTTCATCAATCAGATGGACAAAGAAAACGTCAACTATGAAAAGGCGTTTGCAACGATAAAGGACAAGTATGGTGTGAAAATCACACCGGTTCAAATCCCTATCGGTGATGGATTAAATTTTAAAGGCATCGTGGACGTTATTGAAATGAAGGCCTACGATGTTTCTGGAAGCAAGAGCAAAGAAATACCGATTCCGGACGATTTAAAAGACAAAGTCGAATCGCTGCGCAGTGAAATTGTTGAAAATGCGGCTGAGAATGACGAAGAGCTTTTAGATAAGTTTTTCGGCGGGGAAGAACTGACCAAAGCGGATATCGTTAAAGGCTTAAAGGTTGGGATAGAAACTGGCGGTGTTGTTCCGGCGTTCGTTGGTTCTGCCGCTGCCAACATGGGCATTGATTTATTCTTGGATAACGCCATTGCGTTTATGCCAAGCCCGGATAAAGCGAGTGCTCTGAAAGGCAAACAGGGCGATACTGACGTTGAATTGAAGATTGATGCGTCTAAACCCTTTATGGCAAAGGTTTGCAAGACCGTGGCCGATCCATTTATGGGTAAACTTTCAGTGTTTAAAGTCATTCAAGGTGAAATCACCAGCAGCACCAGCATCGTGAATGTGAATAAAGGAAAATCTGAGAAGCACAGTACTATCTATGTGATGGATGGCAAAAAGCAGGTTGGCGTGGATAAATTGGTAGCCGGCGATATCGGCGCTGTGGCTAAACTCACCTTGACGGATACGGGTGATACTTTGGCCGATCCTTCGGTTAAAACCACGTTTGAGCCCATCACCTTCCCAGTACCCAGCATTGCGCTGGCCGTAGACGCAAAACAGCAGGGCGAAGAAGAAAAAGTTTTTGCTGGCTTGCACCGACTGGAAGAAGAAGATCCGACCATATCTGTGGTTGTTCAAAAGGAAACAAGCGAGACGCTGATCAGTGCTATGGGCGAATTGCAGATTGATATTATCTGCAAAAAACTGGTCCACAAGTTTCATGTTGAGGCCAAGCTGAGTGAACCGAAACTGCCTTATAGAGAAACTATCACTAAAAAAGTGACAGCCGAAGGTAAACACAAGAAACAATCCGGCGGTCATGGTCAATTTGGTGATGTATTTATCGAATTTGAACCCATTCATGATGGTCCTGAGTTTGAATTTGTCGATAAAATAGTGGGCGGCTCTGTTCCTCGCCAGTATATTCCGGCGGTTGAAAAGGGATTGAAAGAAAGCCTTTCTAAAGGTGTTTTGGCTGGATACCCTACGGTCAATATTCGCGCTACTTTGTTTGATGGCAAATTCCATCCAGTGGATTCATCCGAAATGGCGTTCAAAATGGCGGCGTATCAAGCATATAAGACCGGATGTACTGCGGCAAATCCTGTTTTGCTTGAGCCCATCTTGAAAGCTGAAATCACCGTGCCCGACGAGTATATGGGCGATATTATCGGCGATATGAACCGTCGTCGCGGTCGTATTCTTGGTATGAACCCGGTGGATGGCCAGCAAGTGGTTGAAGCTGAAGTGCCTCAAGCCGAGATGGTAAAGTACGCAACAGACTTACGCTCGATGACACAAGGACGTGGATCATTCATCGTCAATTTTGAAAGATACGAAGAAGTGCCGGGCAATCTATCGGTAAAAATCGTTGAGGAAGCCAAAAAAGCTCACGAGGATTAAAGCAAACGATTTATTAACGAATTGTAAAAGACGGCGAATGTTGATTAATATCGTCGTCTTTTTGTTTACATCATGTTTTATGGGTGCGATAATGGGTTTAGCAAGGTTGCAAAATTTAACAACAGTTTGTATAATAACGGGACTTAAAAAAGATTAAGCGAGTAGGAATATTGAATAAAGAAAAAATGATAACTAAAAGCAAACAAAATGAAGTCTATCCCATGATTGCACTGCGTGGTATGGTGATTTTCCCATACATGGT
>JBFLKV010000024.1:0-5508 GCA_040883365.1 Eubacteriales bacterium | reverse complement strand
CCGAGTTTTTGGTGGTGACTACACTGTCCGATGTTTTTGCGGTGCTGGGATACTTGTCCCAGTTGGCTAAAGAGTTCTCCACAGCCAGTTGAACATCTGGATCAACCGTGGTGTAGATGCGATAGCCGTTGTTCCTTATCTCCAGCTCAACCGCGTTGCGGTTGGCGGTGTCGTCGGTCTTCAGCCCACGGCTTTCTAAGATGGCCGTGACGACATCATCAATAACGTATTCTACAAAGTAGGGCATATTGTACATCGAGCGAACGGTGGACTCTTCTTTGATTGAGAAATTTTCCAAAATGGCACTATTACGTTCTTGCTTGGTGATGTACCCTGCTTCATACATGCGGTTTAGCACGAGTTCGGTTCGCGCTTCCACACGCTCCAAGCTGCCCGAGCCGTACACGGCACGGCGGGGATTATAGGCATACGGGTACTGGGTGATGCCGGCGAGCAAAGCACATTCTTTGAGGGTCAGCTCGTCCAAATCTTTCCCAAAGTAATCCTTTGCGGCGGCTTTTACGCCGTAGTTGCCTGCGCCGAGGTCGATGGTGTTAAGGTATGAGACCAAAATCTCATCCTTTGTATATTCTCTTTCTAGCTGGATAGAAAGGAAAGCTTCTTGAATTTTTCGCTTATAGGTCTTGTCAAAAGAGAGCAGGGTGTTTTTGACCAACTGCTGAGTAATGGTGGAGCCGCCCTGGACACTTTCGTTGACGAAGTTGGATATGACCACACCGAATAGTCGTTTGACATCGATGCCGCTATGATAATAAAAGCGTACATCCTCAACCGATACAATGGCGTTTTTCAGCGTATCTGGGATTTCGTCCGAGGCCGCCCATTCGCGGTTTTCACTGCCCACATATGCGGCCAGATAATCACCGTTCATATCGTAAAGATAGGTGGTTTCAGCTTGATCAGCAATTTTGGCGGTGTTTAAAACAGGCGTGGTTTCCAGATACGCCTTGGCAATGCCCCAAACCGCGCCGAATCCAACCATCATGATCATAAAGAGGATGATAATGATAATATTGACGGTGTTTAAAAAAACACCGATAAGGAAATTCGGTTTTTTCTGCCGTGGCATAAAGATAGCACTATTTGGCCCAAAAAGATGGTCCAGCTTGGGCATGATATGCGTCCCAGTGGCATCTGGTGCCGTCGGCGTTTTGGTTTTTTTAAACGTAAAAATCTTTTTGAGAAAATCGAAAAATTTGGACAAAGTGTTTTTTTAAGCGGCGGATAAACGCCACTTTACTCCTGTTAGAATTTCTTTTTATGACTTTATTTTCGCTATGTATTATACCATAATTTGAAATAGTTGTTTGTTAAATTAATTTAGCAACCATAAACATATACATTTTAAAAAGACTTATTTATGATCTGCTTTTGTGCTATACTCTAAAAAAACATAAATTTGGAGAAAAAATATGTTGCAAAAACGGCTGTTTACATGCTTGCTTATCCTCGTGCTTCTCTTGTCTTTTTCGGCCTGTGCGCCCGATTATACCGACGAATTCATCAGCATGACCGAACGATTTTCTAAGATGGATATGATGTGGTCTGAACTGTTGGATGAAGAAGCCGCGATGAATACGGCGGCACCTAACTTTGATACTATCGATGCATTCTACGACAAAGCGGTGGCGCAAGCGACTTCGGATATTAATGAACTCATTGGTATGATAGCCGCGCTTGAGGGTTATAAAGACGGCATCAATGCATTGGATTACGATGAGTTTATGGCCGTATTGAGTGATTCGCTCAACACCACCCAAGTGGCGCTGGAGTGTTTTGAGTATGATAGAGGGTGGATTAAAGCTAAATCAATTAGTGATGATTATCATGCGTATGCCGATGAGTGGAACACCATTGAAAAATCGGATAAAACCACAGCGGTGGCACAAGGGTACTTGACCCGAATGATCGAGCTGAAAGAAAAATTGGATTCAATCCAAAACGAGATTGACGTGGAAACATATGAGGAGATGTCGAGGAACCTAGACAGTGCGATAGAAGCGTTTAGTGAGTCGATTCAAGCATTGGAAGCGGCGGAAGCCAAGTGAACAGAATAGAAAAGAAAATCCGATGAAAAATCATCGGATTTTTTAGTGCGAATTTATTCTTCGTCTAAAAAAGTGACTTGATTGCGTCCCTCGCTGTCAGGCATCGGCATGCCCAGATGCTCGTAAGCCAACCGCGTGGCCATACGGCCTTTAGGTGTTCGTCTTAGAAACCCAAGCTGTAAAAGATAGGGCTCGTAGACGTCTTCGATGGTGCCCGATTCCTCACCCGTTGATGCGGCGAGATTATCCAGCCCCACAGGTCCGCCGTCAAACTTTTCGATAACGGTCAAAAGTAGATCGCGGTCCATGTTATCGAGACCCAGACGATCCACTTCCAGCATATCCAAACCCGCCTTTGCAGAAGTCAAGTCCACAGTGCCTGTGCCTTTCACTTCGGCGTAGTCTCGCACACGGCGAAGCAAGCGGTTGGCAATACGCGGTGTGCCACGGGAACGCATGGCGACTTCGATGGCCGCATCGTCCATGATAGGGACATTTAGGATGGAAGCCGAACGCAAGACGATTTCTTTCAGTTCATCCGGCGAATACATCAAAAGGCGGTTTAACAGTCCAAAACGATCGCGAAGCGGAGAGGTCAGATTGCCTGCACGCGTGGTGGCGCCCACCAAAGTGAATTTTGGTAAATCAATACGCAGTGACCGTGCTGAGGGACCTTTGCCGATAATGATATCCAGCGCAAAATCCTCCATCGCAGGGTACAACACTTCCTCAACTGATGTATTGAGACGATGAATTTCGTCGATAAATAACACATCACCTTCGCCAAGGTTAGTTAATATGGCCGCAAGATCACCCGGACGTTCGATGGCCGGCCCGGATGTTATGCGAATATTGACATTCATCTCGTTGGCAATGATATGTGAAAGGCAGGTCTTACCAAGGCCCGGAGGGCCATGCAAAAGCACATGGTCCAGCGGTTCGCCGCGCTTTTTTGCGGCCTCGATATAGAGGCGCATCTGTTCCTTCACCTTCTGCTGGCCCACAAACTCTTCCAATGTTTTGGGTCGCAGAGAAAAGTCCACCGCATCGATGGTCTCAGCATTTAATGCACTAACAATTCTTCTTTCTTCTTCCATAGACTCCTCGTATCTTTATCCCAGCCGTTTTAACGCCAGCAGGATGAGTTCTTCGGTGGTGTTGCCTTTGTCTTTAACCATCGCGATGGCTTTTAAGGCCTCGGCACGTTTATACCCAAGAGAGACCAGCGCATTGACCGCCTCGGATTCGGGGTTGTTTGCTACGACGCCGCCAATATCTGCGAGCAGATTGTCGCTTGAGACTTTTTCGCGCAGTTCCAGTATAATCCGTTCGGCGATTTTTTTGCCCACGCCCGAAACCGGCGTAAACGCACTGGTGTCCGAAGAAATAATGGCCGCCGCCAACTCGGAAGCGGTCAGCGTGGTTAAAACGGACAAGGCCATTTTGGGACCAACGCCCGAGATGCCGATCAGTTTGATAAACATATCCTTTTCTTGTTCGGTTAAAAAGCCATAGAGGCTTTGCTCGTTTTCTTTGACCACAAAATAGGTGAAAAGCTTGGCGTTTTCGGAGGGCAGGTTGGAGAGCGCATGTGTGTTGGTAAAAATGCGATACCCCACACCGCCGGCGTCAATCACCACGTAGTCGGTGCCTTTTTCGGCCAAATGACCGCTGATGTATGCGTACATATTATTTCCTTATGCTTTATTTGATGGCGAATCTTTCTTTGAATTTACTGCTGTGTGCGTGGCAAATCGCTACCGCCACCGCATCGGCCGCATCATCCGGCCGGGGAATTTCTCTTAGGTTCAAAAGCATCTTAACCATAGCTTGAACTTGCTTTTTGTCAGCACGGCCATAACCGCACACCGCCTGCTTCACCTGTAAGGGTGTATATTCAAACAGCTCGGTGCCGCTTTTTTCGGCGCAAACCAGAGCGGTTCCTCTGGCATGACCGACGGTCAATGCGGTTTTAACGTTTTTGTTGAAAAATAATTCTTCAAAAGCAATCGCATCCGGCTTGAATTTTTCAATAAGTGATGCCATACTGTCATATATGGATGACAAACGGCGGGGAAGCGGAACACCTGCGGCTGTGGTGATGGTGCCGTAGTCGATGATATTCAGTTTTTGTCCGTCGTACTTAATCACACCATATCCGATGATGGCAAGCCCGGGGTCGATGCCTAGAATGATCAAAATGGTTCTCCCAGTAAACTTTATTGCCTCTATTATACATAATGGGCAGGGCGTTTGTCACCTTTGGGAAAAAAAGAATTTATAAAAAAAGCTTGAATAAATATACAAGACAATGTATAATTAGTCAACTTAATAAGAAAAATAGATTTGTATACCTATATACGGTGAAAAAAGGAGAGAATTATGGCAAAAGAAAAAGTTGTTTTAGCATATTCGGGTGGTTTGGATACGTCCATCATCATCCCGTGGTTAAAAGAAAACTATGATTATGAAGTGATTGCGGTGGCTGGCGACGTTGGGCAAGGCGAGGAGCTGGAACCTTTACATGAAAAGGCGAAGAAGACCGGTGCATCCAAGCTTTATATTGCAGACTTAAAGGATGAATTTGTCGAGGACTTCGTATGGCCGACACTGAAAGCAGGCGCGGTTTACGAGAAAAAATACTTGCTGGGTACTTCAATGGCGCGTCCGGTGATTGCCAAAGCGTTGGTGGATGTGGCAAAAAAGGAAGGTGCGGTGGCGATTTGTCATGGCGCTACTGGCAAGGGCAACGACCAAGTGCGTTTTGAGCTGACCATTAAGGCCTTGGCACCCGAACTAAAGATTATCGCGCCTTGGCGGATTTGGGATATTAAATCCCGTTCGGACGCGATCGATTATGCACAAGAAAGAGGCATTGATATTCCGGTGACCAAAAAGCACCCATACAGCATGGACCGCAACTTGTGGCATCTGAGCCATGAAGGCGGGGATTTGGAAGACCCATGGAATGAACCCCAGAACAAGATGCTCCAAATCTGCACACCGCCGGAAGAAGCACCGGATACGCCGGAGTATGTGGAAATTGACTTTGAAAAAGGCATTCCCACCACGGTAAATGGCGAAAAGATGGGCGGCGTGGCCTTGATTGAAAGACTTAATGATATCGGCGCTAAGCATGGTGTGGGCATTGACGACATGGTGGAAAACCGTTTGGTCGGCATCAAATCCCGTGGCGTATACGAAAACCCGGGCGGAGATATGCTGTACACAGCGTTTGATGCGTTGGAAAGCATCACGCTGGATCGTGAAACTGCGCATTATCGTGAAGTGCTGGCGGTCAAGTTTGCCGATATCGTGTATAATGGACAGTGGTACTCGCCTTTGCGCGAAGCACTTTCGGCGTTTGTCGATTCAACATGCGAATATATGACGGGCAAAGTGAAGTTGAAACTTTATAAGGGCAACTGTACGGCTGTGG
>JBFLKV010000190.1:0-4136 GCA_040883365.1 Eubacteriales bacterium | reverse complement strand
ATTACTCCTTTATAAATAGTTCGGCACAGAAATAGTTTTTTGCACCGTATTTTTCAGTCAGTTCACTCACTGCTTGCCAGGCCAAAGACCAAGCATAATGGTAAACCTCCGGGTTGTCGGTGGAGAGGGTGACAAAGACCATGGAAGAACCGCCCGGCCTTGCGTCAATGACGCTGGAAATGGCAGTTTTAAGGGCTTGTTTTTTTTCGGTTTTGCTTTCGGCGGATTCAATATCCTCAAGCCTTATATTCACCGATGTTTTTTCGCCATTGATGATGATGCGGTTGTCATCACCGCTTAAGACCACTTCGATAAAATAGAACTCTTGAGTTAAAAGGTCGTACATCACCATGCTTTTGGCCACGTCATTGGTCTCGGCATAAGCCGAAAAATAGGCTTGTGCGCTTGTGCTCGATTGCTGGGATAAAACGGTTTCCAGCTCGTTTTGGTTCAGCGAAAAGAATGCGGCGATGCCTTTCGATGCGGTATCCAGCGTGGCGGTCTGTGCGTCCAGTGCCGCTTGCAGATTGGCGACTGATTGTAACAGTTCTTCGTTTTCGGCTTCCAATGCGGCAATGGTTTCGGCGGTATCTGCCCGGCTGGACTCAAGTTCGGTTTCGGTATCCGCCAGCTTGGTGTTGCTGCTGGTCAGCATAAACATAAAACCAAAGACCAGAAGCAAAATGACATCCAATAGTGGCGTTAGGTCGATATGCGTACGGTTTCTCATTTTTTTTCGCCCTTTATTGTGGTCTTGACCAGCATAGCAAAGTTTTCGCGGTTGGCTTCCACACGGGCGACGATTGAAGCCTCCAATGCTTTACAAAGTGTGGCACCGACCAATCCCCAAAATGTGGAGGTTAGCGCCGCCATGAAGTTTTGGCTGATGGTTTCGGTAGTAAAGCCGTCGATCTGCATCAGTGCAATCACGGTGCCAAGGATGCCGAGCAACGGGAGAATGCTGGTGATTGAAACAAACGAGTAATAAAGACGGTCCTCTTTTTCCCGCATATGACGCAATTTGTGCAGATTGGCTGCTTCGGGTTTTTCTGTGGCCACAGCCTTGAGCGCCTCGGCGACCGGAAGATAGACCACTTTTTTCAAGTGATTATCCAGCTGCTTAGAGAGCGTCCGAAGACGAATAGCAACAAAGCCGATGTTGATAATCAGCAGTACGACGACCAAAAGGTCATAGCCCTTTAAACCCTGGGCAATAGCTGAAAAGAAATTCATATCAAAAAAGCCCTTTCTTTGCCTGATAAAGACATTATAGCATCCAACCGAAGAAAGATAAACGAAAACCCGTGAATTTAGGCGTACGCGTACGTTGAAACAAAGAATAATAAAAGTGACTAAAATGTTAAGCTTGGCACCGCCGTGCTTGCGCCTGAGACGGATTGACTATATAATCAAACACGAACAAATAACTGTTTTTTAAAAGATGAAATATGGCACGAAAACATAGAGTTAAAAAACCACAATATTATAAACCCAGTAAAAGACCGGTTAAAAAGCGGTATTTTTTGCTATTGTTATTAATTCCGTTGATCGTTACCGGCATATGGCTGATGGCGCAAGCGAAGGCGCGTTTTGCAGTCATCACCGAATCGCCGTCCGAAGAAGCGGAGATGGCGGTGCCGCCCACGCCGCAGGTATTGTCCGACAATGATGGGTATGTTGAAGAAGCGTTTGTCACCAAACCGACGGCGTTTTCCTATTCCGACCCCGAAAGATTTCGTTTTAGAACCTATTTGATGGTGGCGGGTGAGGACGTGGAAGTCTTTGATAGGGCGACGATTCTTCGTTATCCCACCGCAGAAGCATACACTGACCTTCTGGGTGTTTCCACCTATCGGGGAACCAACTATCGCGGTTCGGCGACGTATGGCACCGCGCGCATCAATGAGAAGCTCATGAGTATTCTTTGGACGCACAACTTGCCCGATTTTCCTTTGTCCAGTCATCAGGACGGCACAGCCCAGCCTTTGATTATTCAATGGCCGGCTGATGTGATGAACACCATGACCTTCAAAACGGCAAAAAAGGATAAACTGCAACTCACCGAAGTGATTTTTGCGGATAAGTCCGGGACGATTTTTTTTCTTGACTTAGATGACGGTCAGTATTCACGGACACCTCTGCCGACCATCGCTTACACCGAAGGTACGCCGACATTGGATCCGCGCGGGATACCGCTGCTGTTTGTGGGGCAATCCGTGCAGGAGGATGGCGATGTCACACGTTCACGCTATCAGTACCTATACGTTTATGATCTGATTAAAAACAAACGGGTGTATCGTTTTGGATCATCTTCTATAGAGCCTTTCTCCAATAATGAGTGGCAGGGCTATACGGGATCGCCGCTGGTGTATGACGATCGTGTGGTGATTATGGGGGAATCCGGCATTCTCTATACTTTTGCGTTGGATGCGGAATTTGATATCGATGCGGGCGACATTTATATTGATGATGAACCAAACTTGGCCAAATATAAATATGAGAATGAAGCGACCGGGTATTTTGTGACCGATGATGACGAAGCCGAGAAGGAAACGGCGGTAATCCAAAACGGAACCACCGGCTCTTTGGCGGGATATAAGGACTATGTGTTTTTCTCAGATCGTTCGGGCTTTTTGCAGTGTGTCAACATCAACAATTTGTCTTTGGTCTATGCTGTCGATCTTAAGGGCCTTGGGGATGTAACGGTCAACATTGAAGATGAGGGTGAGGACAGCGATGATTTTTACATCTATGCGGGAACGCGTTTGGGTTATTCGAATGGCGGTGAAACGGCGGGTGAGACCAATACCGTGTACTTTAGAAAGATAGAAGGCCTAACCGGAAAGGTGCTTTGGGAAAATGCCTATGAAGTGGCGCCGAATGAGGATTATCGCGCTGGCTTGGCAGAAACCGCATTGATTGGTGAGGGCAGTTTATCGCGATATATATATTATGCGGTCATCAACGAACAAAACGGGGGGAACACCACCGTGGTTTGTGCGAATAAAAGCGACGGGGAAGTGGTTTGGGAGTATCAGATATTTGCTGGATGCAAGTCGGTACCAACGGCCATGTATGACAAATCTGGAAAAGGCTATGTCATCATGGGTGACATTGCAGGGCATTTATACTTTTTGGATGGAGACACGGGTGGGATTATCAGTCGATTGATTTTGGAATCGGGGATTGACGGATGTCCTGCTGTGTTTAATAATAAAATAGTTGTACATTTAAACAACGATACGCTGGTATGCGTAAAAGTAGAATAGAGGGAAGAATGAAAAAAGAAATTAGCAGTAATGAGCCGCAGGATATCATCTTCGGGCGGAATAGCGTTAAAGAAGCGATTAAATCGGAGCGGTCAATCAATAAAATCTTTGTTGTCAGAGGCACTCATGACGGCAGCTTGGCCGAGATTCTTCAGTTGGCCAAAGAAAAGCGCCTTGTGATTATTGAGGTGAACAAAACCAAACTGGATGAGATGTGTATGCCTTTTGGTCACAGTGGCAGTACTGGGAACCACCAGGGTATCGTGGCCGCAATGTCGCCGCATCCGTATGTTGAAGTATCGGATATTATAGAGGCGGCGAATGCCAAAGGTGAGGCACCGTTTGTTGTCGTTTTGGATGGCGTGACGGATACCAACAACTTAGGCTCCATCATTCGCTCATCCGAGGCGATGGGTGTCCATGGCATCGTCATCGGCAAACGTCGCTCAGCACCTGTTAATGCGGCGGTGGATAAAGCCTCTTCTGGCGCGCTGAGCCATATGATGATTGCGCGGGTGCCCAACATCACCGCGGCGCTTAAGGAACTGAAAGATGCCGGCGTTTGGGTGTTAGGTGCGGTTCAGGGAGAAACCACCTTGCGGCAGACCAACATGAAAGGCCCGTTGGCGATTGTGATTGGCTCTGAGGAAGACGGAATCTCACGCTTAGTGCGTGAAACGTGTGACTATTTGGCCGCTATCCCGATGACAGGCAAAACCGAGTCGTTGAACGCGGCAGTGGCGGCAGCGATTGCCATTTACGAAAAGTGTGAGCAAGATCGTGCATGATGAAAAGAAAGTCACTGCTGATTGTTGATGGATACAATATACTCAATGCTTGGGATATGATTGGGGGTCGCATTAACCT
>JBFLKV010000189.1:0-3259 GCA_040883365.1 Eubacteriales bacterium | reverse complement strand
TCCAAAAACTCAGCCAGTGCTTCATATTCCTCAAATATCTTTGGTAAATCCGCTTCGGTGAGCGAAAGTGCCCCACTGGTTACCACAGGCTCTATCGAAACCTCTTTGAATCCCGCGTCATACATTGCAATCACGTCTTTAGAAAAATCAAGGTTTCTTTGAGTATAGGTGCCGCGGACATAATACTCCTTATCGCCGCGTTTTTGAACGATTTTTTTCGCATTCTCCAGCACACGGTCATAGCTTGGGCCGCCGCCAGCCGTTATGCGAATTTTGTCATGAATCTCTTTTCTGCCATCCATACTGATGACGATGTTTTTCATCTCCGCGTCAAAAAAGTTGAGCATCTCGTCGGTGAGATAGTAGCCGTTGGTAGTGACAGTGAATCTAAATTTTTTCCCCGTCTCTCCTTCTCTTTGACGTCCGTATTCCACCGTTTGCTTAATTACATCAAAGTTAAGCGTTGGCTCACCGCCAAAGAAATCCACTTCCAGATTAATGCGATCCTCTGAACTTGAGATCAAGAACTCTAAAGCTTGTTTGGCCACTTCAAAGCTCATATTCTCATGCGGAACATGCCCTGCGCTGGCAAAACAGTATTCGCATCGCAGGTTACACCCTGTGGTGACGTTTAGGCACAGCGCCTTGGCCACTGGGTCAAAACTCTTGATATCATCCGGCGTATATTCCATCTCGGAAAAAAGCGTGCCTTGCTTTTTAAGCTCAGCAATCTCCGCCATGACTTCGTTAATCTCACTGTTTGAGGCATCTTTTGTTAAGCAACTTAATGGTTTGCCTGCATTTAACGCATTAATGGCATCGTATGCCAGCTGGCTTAATACATGTACTGAGCCGCTTTCCACATCCAATGCCAAGTAAACATCTTTATATTGATATGTATGTACCATGTTTCCTCTTATCTACTTAAATTTTACTCGGCTGCCGGGTTTGGTGATCGGCATACCTGTTTTGCAAATGGGGCATTCCTCGGGTTCATAGGATTTGACTTCCATCGAGAGCACCGCTTCAAAGCGTGTGCCAAAATCGACCGTTCCGTTGCTTCTGTCAACGATGGCCCCCACGCCCACCACTTCGGCTCCGTTCTCCACCGCCAATGCGATGACTTCTTTTACAGAACCACCCGTCGTGACCACATCTTCTACGACAAGCACTTTGGCGCCCGGTTCTACCGAGAAACCCCGTCTAAAGGTCATGTCCCCATCTTGACGTTCAGCAAAAATGTTGGGCACATTCAGCTGTCTGGATACTTCGTACGCCAAGATGATGCCGCCAATGGCAGGGCCGATGACTAGATCGATTTTTAAATCCTTAAATTTCTTGGCCAATGCTTTGCTCATCTCCGCCGACGTTTCCGGGCGAATGAATAGTTTTGCACATTGCATATATCGATCAGAATGACGGCCTGATGTCAACTTGAAATGGCCTTCCTGCATCACACCTGTCTCTTTTAAAATCTCTATCGCTCTTTCTTTGTCCATACTAATCCACCACCAGCGATCCTGTCAAATCGCTTGCCCTTTCTATATTCTGTTCTGTTAAAAACGCTTCAAATTCTTTAGCGATTCTTAGCGATGCACTCGGGCTGACCATATTAGCTGTGCCCACCATCACCGCCGTTGCACCGGCAATCATAAATTCCGCTACATCAATGCCATGCATAATGCCCCCCATACCGACCACGGGAATCTTAACGGCGTTAAACACTTGATTAACCATCCGAAGGGCAATCGGTTTTATCGCAGGGCCACTTAAACCGCCCGTGACATTACTGAGTATCGGTTTTCTGGTTTTGGCATCAATCGCCATTGCCGCGAATGTGTTGACCAACGATACCGCATCTGCGCCTTCGCTCTCAACTGCACTGGCAATGGCGGCGATATCGGTCACGTTCGGAGATAGCTTGACCATCAATTGCTTTCTTGTTGCCTTTCGTGCCGCTTGGGTCGCCTCTGCTGCCAATTCGGGCGTGGCACCAAACTGCATCCCGCCACATTTAACATTGGGGCAGGATACGTTAAGCTCTATAATTGGAATATCCGTATCTTCAAGTTTTTCGATAACGCGTAAGTAGTCTTCTATGGTCGATCCCGATACATTGGTGATTAAGCAAGTATCAAGTTCTTTTATTTCAGGATAAATATCCGCCAAAAAGGCATCAATGCCTGGATTTTGCAAACCCACAGCGTTTAACACCCCACTGGCGCTCTCGGCAATACGGGGCGGCGGATTGCCTTCGCGCTTTTCTGCCGTCAGCGCTTTTAGCGATATCCCACCCATTTTTGAAACATCAAAGTAATCGTCATAATACTCACCAAAAGCAAAGGTGCCGCTGGCCGCAATAATCGGATTTTTAAGCGAAATACCGCAAAGTTCAACCTTGGTGTCCATTAGTCAAAAATCACCTCGCTTAAAGGAAATACCGGCCCGTCAACACATGCCTTTTTGTAGCCTGATGTTGTTTTGCAGGCGCAGACGGCACAGCCGCCCATCCCGCAGCCCATCCGCTCTTCAACCGATACATATGCGCAGATATCCATGGTTTCGATTGCTTTTTTCAACGCTTTTAGCATCGGCGTAGGCCCACAAGCAAATAGATAATCAGGTTTGGTTATTTCTAAAGCTTTCAAAAGTGGCTCAGTGACAAAGCCCTTCTGGTCAAAACTGCCATCTTCGGTTGCAAAAGAAATCGTTTTTGATTTATCGGAAAAAGCTTGTTTATGATAGATGCTTTTTTCGGTATCGAACCCAAAAAAAGTATGATAGTCATGATTAGGGTAAGCGTCCATCACGCTTTCCAAAGGGGCACAGCCGATGCCGCCACCCACCAGAAAAACTGTTTTTTTGGCCTCTAGTTCAGGAAAGCCTTTGCCGAGAGCAGCGATGATTTCAACCGTCTCCCCTGCTGCCATTTTGCTCAATGCATCGGTCCCTTTACCGACTCTCTTATAGATAAACGTCATGATACCCGTCCTGGTATCGTATGCGTTGATGCTCAGCGGACGCTTTAGCAAAAGCGAAGCATCCGGCACACCGATATTGGCAAACTGCCCGGGCTCAAAGTTTAATCCCTTTTCGGTCAACAAAGTCAGCTCAAAGATATCTTTCGCGGCTTTATTGTTATGCATAATTGTTGTTTTTAACTCTTTGCTCATCTTATCCTTTAAAAAAGCTCATTTAGACTAATTGGTACCAGTTGACTATCCACTTTATCGTTCTCAATGCATTCAACCATCGACTT